>JAZOCX010000126.1:0-13952 GCA_045596725.1 Eubacteriales bacterium | reverse complement strand
CTTCCTAAGACCGCTTGGCCTCCGACTTGGTGGTATTGGCTTTGTCGGAAGTACGGGATCAATGTTCGGCTTGTTCCTCGGTATTATTTTGATGCAGTTGCTTGAAAACGTTATGTCGGCTTTGCAGTGGGATTCCAATGCTCAGATCGCTATGATCGGCGCGCTGTTAATGTTGGTACTTACTATCGACGTTTTCAAGAGAAGATACATCTCTTCTCGTATCGACTTGTTATAATGAGTGAAAGGAGAATTTAACATGCAAGGTACACTTTCTACTAAAAAGTCTTTCCGTGCTAAGTGGAATAAATTTGTTGGTACGGATGAATTCAGCGCATTGGTTCCTTTGGTCCTTTTGCTCGTTGTTGTTCAGGCGATAAAAACGGTTATGCAGTCGGTTGAAGCCGGCCAATTTGTATGGGGTTCTTTCCTTTCTTGGGATAACATCCGTACTGTATTAAATCTAGTGCCCTTTATCGGCATTTGCTGCTTGGGTAATGCTCTTGTTATTATGACAAGTTGTGCCGATATGTCGGTTGGTACTACGGCAGGTTTCTCCTGTATTGTTCTTGGTTGGGCAATTAAGACGTTGGGATTGCCTTGGTGGGCAGGCATTCTTGCCGGCTTACTTACCGGCTTTTTGCTCGGTTGGATTAAGGCTTACTTTATTCTCGACCTTAACTTGCCTGCATTTATCGTTACTATGGGTCTGAGCCAGATTATTGCATCGGCTCGGTACTTCCTAAGTGGTGGTTACCAGTTTAACGAGCTTGGCATGAAGGCTTTTGGTGAAGCCAATGTCTTTGGTTTGTATTATGCCTTCTTTATTGCCGTTTTGCTTTACATTGTCGTTTCCATTATGTTGGCGAAGACAACGTTTGGCCGACACATTAAGGCGGTTGGTGATAACCCTGAGGTTGCTGCGTTGTCCGGTATCAACGTTGTTAAAATTAAGAAGTTTGCTTATTATGCATCCGGTATTATCGTAGCCATTTCCGGTTTGCTGATGGCGATTCGTCTTGATCTTGCCGCTCCGACCAATGGTACCGGTTGGGAAGGCAACTGCATTGCTGCTTGCGCAATCGGCGGCGTTTCGTTGAGCGGCGGTAAAGGCTCCGGTCTGTGCATTGCTATGGGTATGATGACCATGATGTTCTTGACCAGTGCGTTTTATCAGTTCCCGACTTTGCCCACTCAGCTTGAAAGCAGTGTTATCGGTATTTTCTTGATGGTTGCCGCTTCTTTGGATATGATTAAATCCAGACAGAAGGTTAAGGCAGAAGACGTTAAAACCTTTGATGACGAAGAAGTTACTGAATTCTAAGAGATAAAAAAACAAGGTCCCAATCGGGACCTTGTTTTTTTATTACATCTTTTCGGGAGTGCTGACACCGAGCATCACGCAGGCATTTGCCAAAACTTGTTTGGTGGCTTTCAGCAGTGCGATTCGTGCGGTGCGCACCTTTTCTTCTGCATCACGGCAGCGGCATTCGGTGTAGAACTTATGGAAAGCCGTTGCCAAATCAATACTGTAACGGGTGAGCAGGGAGGGGTCATATTGCGTGCCCACGTTGCGGATCGTTTCGGGGAACTCAGCCAGTAACGCAACCAAGGCTTTTTCACTCGGCTCGCTTATCAGTGCATAATCGGCGCTTGAAACGTCCAGGGAAATTCCTTCGGACTCTAACAGTGCCAACATGCTGCAAATACGTGCGTGGGCATATTGTACGTAGTATACGGGGTTTTGCGAGGTATTGCTGATCGCCAAATCAAGATCAACGTCGAAATGACTGTCGGGGGAGCGCAGATTAAAGAAGAAGCGTGCCGAGTCAAGCGGCATTTCATCAAGCAGGTCAATCAGCGTAATGGCTTTGCCGGAACGCTTAGAAACCTTTACTTGCTGTCCGTCTCTCATTAGACGTACCATTTGCATCAGTACCACGTGTAGACGATCAGGATCAATATTTAAGGCCTTTAAGGCACCTTTGAGTCGGGCTACGTGTCCGTGATGGTCGGCACCCCAAACGTTGATTACCTTATCAAATCCACGCACCAGAAACTTATTTCTGTGGTAGGCGATATCTACGGCGAAGTAAGTGTAGAAGCCGTTGGAGCGAACCAAAACGTCATCCTTTTCGCAGCCGAAATCGGTGGTGCGAAGCCAGAGAGCGCCTTCGCTTTCGTAGGTGTAGCCGGACGTTTTGAGAATATCAATGGTCTCGGCAAGCTCGGTACCGGCGTGCAGTCCGCTTTCTAAGAACCAAACGTCGTAATTAACACCGAAGCGTCCCAAATGCTTTTTCATAGCGGCAATGTTGCGGGTAAGGCCAAACTCAGTCAAGGCCTTTTTCAGCTCGTCCGTAACAGTGTCGCCGTATTTATCAAAGTTTTCTTTGTGGAATTCACGGGCTAAGATCAATACGTCTTCGCCGTGATATCCGTCCTCGGGAACGGCACTGTCAGCATGTCCGCATACCTGCAAATAACGGGCGGTAATGCTCAGCGCAAAGCGTTCAACCTGATTGCCGGCATCGTTAACGTAGAATTCTCTCGTAATATCATTTCCTGAAGCGGCAAGGCAGGCGGCTAAGCAGTCGCCGATAACACCGCCGCGGGCATTACCGATGTGCATCGGTCCGGTGGGGTTTGCTGAAACAAATTCCACCATTATCTTTTTATTGTCCGATTCGGTTTTTCCGTAATTTTCCTTCAAAGATTGAATACTTTTCAGGGTAATATCAGTAATAGCATCAGACAAAAAGAAATTCATAAAGCCGGGACCGGCAATTTCACAGCGGGTGAAGGGGGTGCCCTCAAAATTAATGCGCTCGCTGATGGCGGTCGCCACAACACGGGGAGCCACACGGAAGGCACGGGCGCCTACCATTGCGATATTGGCGGATAGATCACCGTGTCCGCTGTCTTTGGGGGTTTCAATAGTGAAGGCGGGTAGTTCACAAGCGGTGAGTGCACCGTCCTGCATAGCTTTATTCGCCGCCGCCGTGATCATATCACGCAGGGTGTCGGTCATGTATTTTTTAGGGTTATTGGTTATCATCTTTAACCTCCGCGATTTTTAACACAAATCGGTTATTGCTAACTAATGAGTGGTTCATTTCTATGGTATATGTAACAGCTAATTGTCCTGCGCTCGGCGTGAGGGTGTTTTCGATGCGAGTGGTATTAACCCCCATCACCAACTGCCCGAACCCCATGTCGTAATGATTGAGGTGGCGCTGGCCTTTTTCCAGAATAAGCTGAGAGGAATATTTTCCCGTTCGGGTAATGGTAACGATCTCGCATCCCGTTGCCTTTACGCAGGTTTCACATTCTTCAAAGCCTGCTTCATCAGGTTCGGGGTAACAGATGCTAACAGTATCTCCGTCTATGGTAAGAGTGGCATCGGTCAGCATCTCCACGCTGTCCTGAGAGGGGCCGTTGCTTTGGGTACCCACGATGGAAACAAGCACGTTATACGTCATTACAGTTCCACCCTTTCTACCTGTCCCGTAATCGGCTGATTAAGGAACATCGAGCCGTAACGGGAGAAGGAATCGGTGGTGTCGGTTACGTAAAAGCGATACTCAGCATCGCCCGTTGTTTCAGCAATTCCTGCGCTAACAAGGGCATCCGCCACGTGAAGCGCCGCCTGTTGACCAACGTCGATGAGGGTAATGTCGGGGCAAAGATCGGCAATCGTTTCTTTCAGAAGCGGGTAATGGGTGCATCCTAAAATCAGGGTGTCAACCTTTCCTTTTATCATAGGCTCTAAGTATTCTTGTGCTACCAGCCGTAAAATCGGATTATCCTTTTGTATATAGCCGTTTTCCACTAAGGGGACAAAGAGGGGACAGGCGTTGCTGATTACCTCAATATCCTTGTTTTTTTGCAGTTTACGGGCGTAGGACTGGCTGGCAATGGTAGCCGGTGTCCCTAAAACACCGATACGACCCGAGCGAGTTGCTTTCAAAGCCGCTTCAACGGCGCTGTCTACAACGCCCACAATAGGGCAGATGCCATCGGTATCAATATGCTCCAAGGCTACCGAAGATACGGTACCGCAGGCAATAACGATGTATTTTACGTCGTGTTGCAGTAAAAAGGCAATATCTTGCTTGGCGTATTTAATGATTGTGTCATTACTGCGGGTGCCATAGGGAACACGACCGGTATCGCCGAGATAGACGATATCTTCATGCGGCATAACACGCATGAGCTCTTTCATACAGGTCAGTCCGCCTAAACCCGAATCAAAAACACCGATGGGGCGTTTTTTAATCTGACTCATGCCATATCCTCCGTACAGGAAAGCATTTTTTCAATGAGTTGTGTATAGGTTAAACTTTGGGAGTACATCATCAGTTTAGGATACATGCTGATACTGGTAAAGCCGGGCAGGGTGTTAATTTCATTTAAGAGATAGCCCCCGTCGGGCGTTACAAAGAAATCCACACGCGACTGTCCTTTACATTCTAAGGTTTCAAATACGGTAATGGCAGTGTTGCGAATTGCCTGCGCCAGATCCTCGGGGAGATCGGCGGGAATATGGCAGGTTGAGGTATCGTTAACGTATTTGGTTTCGTAATCATAAAAGTCAGCGCCGGGCACAATCTCACCGCAAACCGAGGCATAGGTGTCGGAACGATCGCCTAAAACGGCAACTTCAATTTCACGTCCGTCAATAAATTCTTCCACCAAAATCTTTTGGTCATAAGCAAAGGCGGCGTTAATCCCGCTTATAAGCTCGGTTTTGTTGCGAGCTTTGGATACACCGCAGGAAGATCCGGTGTTCGAGGGCTTAATGAAAACGGGGTAAGCAAATTTGCTTTCCACCTGCGATACCATACGCTCGGTATCTAAGCCGTTGCGGAAAATGAGGAAATCCGCTTGACGTACACCGGCACTCGCTAAAATAACCTTGGTGGTTGCTTTATCCATACTATTAGCGCTGGCTCTCATGCCGGGGCCAACGAAGGGAATGTTAGCAAGCTCCAACAAACCCTGCAAGCGTCCGTCTTCACCGTTTTCGCCGTGAAGCATCGGCATAACGATATCGATGGAAATGCGGGTGGCATTGTCCTTTTCAAAAACTAACAGACCGGGATTGGCACGGTCGCAGGAAAAGGAGGCGGGAAGATTCGGTTGGCTGACCCAAGTCCCGTTGCCGATCTCTTCAAAAGAGGCATTGGTATAGAGCCAAGCGCCTTCTTTTGTGATGCCAACGGTATGTACTTGGTTCTTCTTTCGGTCAATATTTTCAAGGACTGCGGCGGCCGAGCGGCAGGAAACTTCATGCTCAGGCGAAACACCGCCGAAGATTACCAAAACACTTCTCATGTAATACCTCCAAAATTTACTTAACTACATTATAATAGTATAGCCGAAACGGGCGTATAATGCAATAAGAAAACTCCGAAAACAACGGTATAAAAGTTAAAAAATATGGTAAAAATGCTCATAATACCGTAAGGGGGCGATGAATATGATTAAGGGACTCAGCCGTCAAGTAATTGTTGTACAACCGCAGGACAGCGAATGGATCGAGCAGGCGATATTATTTGTTCGTGTATCGGCGGTGCGAAAAGGTGTAGACGCCGATGAATTGATCAAGGAAGCAGGACGAATTATCGGTTCGCAAATTCAACCACCAAGGAAAAAAAGCGGCTTGCTTTGGAGCAGAAAGCGAAAAAAATAAGACAGGGCATCCCCTGTCTTATTTTGTTGATTTGTTCATCAGTTTGTGCTAAAATGTAAGTGAATTTTAATCGGAGAGCATAGGATGAACAAATACGTGTTGCCACCCCTGCATGCGGCACCGATGGCGGGCATTACCGATAGCGTAACCAGAGCCATCGTCCGTAAATGTGGGGCTGACGTTGTGTATAGCGAAATGGTCAGTTCACGTGGCATTTTCTACAAGGATAAAAAAACACATACGCTCATGGCCTTTGATGTCAATGAGCGTCCTTTACATATGCAAATTTTCGGGAATGACCCATCGGTTATGGCCTATGCCGCCAAGGTCTGCGAGGAATATCAGCCCGATTTTATCAATATTAATATGGGCTGTCCTATGGCTAAAATTGCAGGCAACGGCGACGGTGGTGCCTTGATGAAGGATCCGCTTCTTGCCGCCAAAGTCTGTCAGGCAGTGGCGAGAGCAACCGATATTCCCGTTACCGTTAAGTTCCGTTCGGGTTGGGACCATCAGACTATCAATGCCCCCGAATTCGCCAAAATGATGGTGGAAAGCGGTGCCAAGGAATTAACTATTCACGCCCGTACAGTAAAACAGCAGTATTCTGGCAAATCCGATTTATCGATAGCCGAGCAGGTGGTGAATGCTGTTGATGTTCCCGTTATCATCAGTGGAGATATCGTTGACTATGAAACTGCCGTATTAGCGGCACAAACCGGTGCGGCTGGTTTAATGATCGGCCGAGCTATGTTGGGCGATCCGTGGATATTTAATAGATTAAAGGATATAGATAACGGCTTGCCCGTGCAGGATATTACCGCTAATCGCCGATTAACGGCAGCCCTTGTCCACGCTCGCAGATTATGTGAAGCAAAGGGTGAGAAAACGGGAATGTGCGAAAGCCGCAAATTCTCAGCTTGGTATATTAAAGGCTTTTCTGATGCCGCTATGTTACGGGATGCCGTATGCCGTGTAACAACTTATCAAGAGCTGAGTGAACTATTATCGCAGTATATCACTGAACATATGGAAGAGAGGGATGTATTTTGACCGATCTTGATATTATAAAGCGTATCCGTGCAGGCAATACCAAGGCTTATTGGGAACTTGTTGAACGCTATGAAAATAAAATATACGGTGTATTGCACCAAGCAACGGGCGACCATGCCTTAGCGCTTACCGAAGAGGTTTTTGTTCGTGCCTATATGCAGATCGGCAATGTCAGTGATGATATGGGATATCTGCGCCGGCTATTTTCAGTACTGTTGGAGGTGTTGGGCGAGGCTGAGGTAGATGCTTCCTTTGCGGACAAACTCACCTTTTATCAAGCCATCAATACACAGCCTCCAAATGATGCGGTTCTCTTGATTTTACGCCACGTTTTCGACTATACCTATGAGCAAATCGCCCTCACTCTTACTATGGATGAGAAGGCTGTTTTTGAGTGTTTGGTTGAGGCCCAGGAAAAAGCCCGTGTTCAGGCAGGCTTGGGTGCGGTGTGTTGCAAGGAATACCGTAAAGCTTTGCAACTATACATGGATCAAGAGTTGATGCGTATCGAACGCATGGAGATCGAGGCGCATTTGGAGGAATGTGAGGCTTGCATAAAGGCTTACGAGCAATTATTGCGTCTGTATGATAAGGGTGAATACATAGAAATTCCTCATTCTGTCAGTGAAAAAGTTATTGAGCGAGTCTTAGAGGAAGCGGAAGATGACTCTACCGCCTTTGCCGTAAAAGAACGGGTTAGTTTTTGGGAAAGGGTAGAGAAGGATAAGAACTTAAAGACGTGGGTTGTTGTCGCATCTCTCCTTGTGTTAACGCTTGTGTCTTGGTTTTTTACGATGCTTTCCGAGGGGCGACTTTTGAATGATTCTTCGATTCCTCAAAACGGCAGTGAAATTGTCGGCACCGGCGAAGAATATTCAGCTCAGTTAGCCCAGATCGTCAATAGGGCCAATGCAATGATCCTTGAATTTCGAGGCAATCGAAGCGGAATTAACGAGAAGGCGTTTATAATGACTTTTGCCAATTATCTCTCTAAACAGTTCGCTGCCGAATGTCCGGCTATGCCCGATACGCCGATTTTGGGTACCATAACACTTTCTCCCGACAGCGGTTTTCTCTTTACCGTTACGCAGGATTATCGTCTGTTTGTTGATGATGGAACCCGTATTATGCAGCTACATACCACCCAAGATGCCTTAATTGGTATGTTGGATATTTTAGGACAGTAAGAAAATGCTCTCACAAGTGCGTGAGAGCATTTTTAATTGTCTATTGAAAGAGTGAATAGACTATGATATAATTATAAATTATTATAATAGGTGTTTTATAACTAATTTTGCAGAAAGGAGGATTTTGTGTGGACAGACAAGAAATAGCGCAATCGTGTAAGATTGACCCCATTATTGCGGATATCTTAATTGAGCGTGCGGTGGATACGCCCGATAAAGCACAAAATTTTCTTTTCGGCAATCAAGAAATTTTCCACGAACCAACAATCCTTTTGGATATGTCAAAAGCCGTGTCCCGTATTTGGCAAGCCGTTGATAAGGGCGAGAAAATCGCCATTGTCGGGGATTCCGATGCCGACGGGATTACCGCAACAGCCGTGTTATTGCTGTATTTGCAGTCGCTTGGTGCAGATGTAGATTATATTATTCTCGATAATGAAACCTTGCCTACCTTTTGGCGTGGCGAGATGAAACCGTCTTCATTTGATTTGTTAATTTCGGTTGATACGGGTATTTCATCCTTAACCGATGCATGTGTTTTTTCACCGGCGCAAGTGATTATTACCGATCACCACGAATGTAAAACTTCCATACCCAACGCCTATGCCGTTATCGACCCTAAGCGTGCGGATGAAACCTATCCCTTCTCTCATTTATCGGGTGCCGGTGTAGCCTTAAAACTTGTTTGTGCTATGGCCTCGCTTCGTGGCGATGCGCAGGCGGTGTTTGAGGAGTATTGCGATTTGGTTGCTATCGGTACGGTAGCCGATGCTATGCCTTTGGTGGACGAAAATCGCTATATTGTTAAGCAGGGCATTCAGAAAATACAAAAGCATCGTCGAGTAGGCCTGGATATGCTTTTGAAAAGTGCAGGTTATAATCTAAACCGTGTTATTACGGCACCGAGTATCGGCTTTGTCGTTGCCCCACGGCTCAATGCAGCAGGGCGGATCAATCGCTCTGACTTGGCAATTGAATTATTGTGTACAGAGGACTATGCCAAGGCACGAGTTCTTTCGGATAAATTAGCCAAACTCAATCGTGATCGTCAGGAAATTGAAGCCGTTTCCTTAAAAGAGGCAACCCAGCTGGTAGAAACCGAAGTTGATTTGGATAAAGACCGAATGATTGTATTACGAGTAGAGGATTGGCCCTCGGGCATTCCCGGTATAGTAGCATCCCGTCTGGTCGATCGCTATGCCGTTCCTTGTGTTATCGTATCATTTTCTGATGGCGTAGGCAGAGGAAGCGGTCGCAGTGTCAAGGGCTTTGATATGTTCTGCGCTATGCAGGATCACGCTCATCTGTTGTCGGAATTTGGTGGACATGAATTGGCGGCAGGCTTTACGATCTGTGAGGAGAATTACACGTTGTTTAAGAAATCCTTACGCAATAGAGCCGAAGCCATCTATCAAGAAAACGGCTTTGCTAATGCTTTGCCTGTGTCAGCGAAGTTGGATGCGGAAAAGATCACAGTCGAATTGGCGCGTCAATTACAACTTTTAGAGCCCTTTGGTATGGAAAACCCCCAGCCGTTATTTATGACACAGTGGGTGTATATCGAGGAAATGATGCCTCTTGCTAATGAACGTCATTTGAAACTCTTACTAAAAAAGGATCAACAAAGTTTCACGGCACTGATGTTCGGTCATACGATGCGAGAGCTTCATTGTGCGATTGGCGATACGGTAGATATTATATACGCTCTTGACATCACCGTGGCAAAAGAAACCGAGCAGTTGCAGTTGATTATTAAGAATATGGAACTATCCGAGTCAAGCCGTATGGATCAGTATGAAGAAGAGTATCGACAGTTTATGGCGGGCGCAAGAGAGGATCTACCGCCCCAAGCCGTGCCCGATCGTAAGGATATCATTGATGTGTACAGCTATTTGGTTCGCACGATGGGTGAGGGCGAGGATGCCACGTTGCGTCATCCGTCGGTTATGGCACGCAGAATATCCCGTGCCTTTGGCAAAGCCTTTAACGTATCACAATTGATGCTTTCCTTGCAGGTACTAAGAGAATTAAAAATGGTAGAAGTAACCGAGGTTGGACAACAGCTTTATGTGCTGGTTACCTGTTCAACCGAGAAAAAGAATTTATCGCAGTCAGCCCTCTGGATGAGGTTGAAGAGGTAATATGGATTATAAACAGTATTTAATCGATGGGATTTTATCCCGCAAATCACAAATGGATATTGAGAAGATATCGAGAGCCTATGATTTAGCCAATGAAATGCACGGTTCTCAGATGCGTCAGTCCGGTGAGCCGTATATTTCTCACCCGGTCGAGGTCGCCCTTATTTTGGTGGATATGGATTGCGACACCGATACCGTCGTCTCTGCTCTGCTTCACGACACCTTGGAGGATACCGATCTGCCTCCCGCAACCATCAAAAAAGAGTTTGGTAGTGATGTGTTGCTGATCGTTGAAGGATTGTCCAAATTAAGTCGCATCAACTTCAATACCGATGAGGATGAACAGGCAGAAAACCTGCGCAAAATGCTGCTGGCTATGGTGCAGGACATCCGTGTTATTTTGATTAAGTTGGCCGACCGTTTGCATAATATGCGCACCCTCGCTTTCAAATCCCCCGCCAAACAGCGTGAGATTTCCTTTGAAACAATGCAGATTTTTGCCCCGCTGGCCGATCGTTTGGGTATGCGCCGTATGAAGGCGGAATTGCAGGATATCGCCTTGTCCTATCTGGATCCTATCGGCTATGCCGATATCGAGAAGGCAGTCGGCTCTATGTATGAAAACGGCAATGATATGCTCAAAACGGTCAAGGAAAAAATGGCCAAACGTTTTGAAGAAAATCATATTGCCTGTAATATCGACTATCGTATTAAGCAAATATACAGTATTTACAATAAAATGTACACCCAAAACCGCACGTTTGATGAGATCTATGATCTGTTTGCGGTTCGTGTCATCGTTGATTCGGTTCACGATTGCTATAATGTGCTCGGTATGATCCACGATATGTTTACCCCCATTCCCGGTCGGTTTAAGGACTATATCTCCACCCCTAAGGCCAATATGTATCAGTCGCTTCATACGGTGGTATTGTCCCGTCAAGGCGTATCCTTCGAGGTTCAAATCCGTACTTGGGAAATGCACCGTGTTGCCGAATTCGGTATTGCGGCGCATTGGAAGTATAAAGGCGGTATTACCGGCAGTGATTCGATCGACAGTAAGCTTGAATGGATCCGCTCGCTCATTGAAGAGCAGGGCGAACACGAAGAT
Organism: Eubacteriales bacterium; assembly: GCA_045596725.1. GTDB lineage: Bacteria > Bacillota > Clostridia > Oscillospirales > UMGS1783 > CAKSHC01. The sequence continues at coordinate 2,768 of JAZOCX010000126.1, read as the reverse complement.
AATGAAGACTTTATGCGTGATTTGAAGGTCAATCTTTTTGCCGATGAAGTCTTTGTTCTCACACCTAAGGGCGATGTTATCAACCTGCCGTCGGGCTCGAATCCCATTGACTTTGCCTACGCTATTCATACAGCCGTAGGTAACGCTATGGTGGGGGCTAAGGTAAACGGCAAGATTGTCGAACTTTCTTATTCTCTGAATAACGGCGACATCGTTGAAGTATTAACAACAGCATCTAATAAAGGCCCGTCCCGTGATTGGTTAAATATCGTTCGCACCAATAGCGCCAGAGCCAAGATCCGCCAGTATTTTAAGCGTGAAAAACGCGAAGAAAATATCATTAAGGGTCAGGACGATATTGAGAGGGAAATGCGAAAATCGGGCATTCCGCTCAGCGGTGAAGTTCACGACGAACTTTTAGCCTTGGTTTGCGACCGATTTAACATCCCCGACGCCGAGGAACTTTACGCCACCTTGGGTTACGGCGGTTTGATGCTCTCCAAGGTTATGTCCCGTATGACCGAAATCTATCGCACCATGCGCAAACCCGCTCCTCAGGAAATCACAAGGGTAGATGGTAAAGTGCCCGTTTCCCGAGCTTCGGGCGGTGTTATCGTGGAAGGAATCGATAACTGTAAGGTCAAACTCTCCCATTGCTGTAATCCCTTACCGGGCGATGCCATTGTCGGTTTCGTAACCCGTGGCTATGGCGTTTCGGTTCATAAGCACGACTGTCCCAATGTCAAGAATTTGATCGGTTCTCAGGACGGTTTTGCCCGCCTGATAGGCGTTTCGTGGGATATCCAGGAGGATAAATGGTTTGTCGCCACGCTCAATATCGTGGCTCACAACCGTATCGGCTTGGTGGCCGACGTTACTACGGCTCTTGCCGGTATGCACGTGATGATTCACCAGCTCTCCGCCCGTGAATTAACGGCCGACGATGTCGTGGTATCGGTAACGATTGATATCCATAACTTAGAGCATTTGGAAACGGTGAACAACCGTTTACGGAAAATCAACAGTGTAATCAGCGTATCAAGAGGTGTCAACTAATGAAAATAGTGTGTTTGCCGGTTGGGCCGTTGGAAACGAATTGCTATATCGTAGCCGATGAAAATACCAATCGTGGCGTTGTGATCGACCCTGGTTTCCACGCCGATAAGATCCTTAATGAGATCAATAATCTATCGGTTAAAGTAAAATATATTTTATTTACCCACGGTCATTATGATCATACCTTTGCCGCCCGTCAGATCGCCCAAGCCACGGGTGCGGAAATTATTATGCACGCCGCCGATGCCTCACTCTTTGAGCAGGGTGGGGGAATCTCTCGCTATCTCTTTCCGCCTAAATCCGAGCAAATGATTAAGGAGGCGTATATCCGCCCCCATCGTTTGGTTTTCGGCGGAGAAAGTTTAGAGCTCGATTCTCTGCGCTTTGATTTTGTTTCTTCGCCAGGTCATACGGGCGGAAGTATGCTCATTTTGTGCAACGGCAACGTTTTTACGGGTGATACCTTGATGCGTGGTACGATCGGTCGCACCGATTTCCCCGAAAGTCAGCCCGAAAAAATGCCGAAAACCCTTGAAAACGTCGTAAAACAGCTCGATGATTCCTTGATTGTCTATCCGGGACACGGTCCGAGCAGTGATATGGCACGTGAAAAGAAATTCAATCCCTTCTTTTAAGGAAATAGTATGAAACTGTCTTGTGTCGGTCATGACCGATTGTATGATCTTCAAAGTATTGCCTCAGCCTTTTTCCCCGGTGAGAATATGCAAGAGGGCGGAGTAGAGGTTATCAGCGAACTGATACGTCAGCCCTTTGGTTGTCGTACGGTTTTGCGTGAAGGCGAAAGGGAAGAATCGGCGTTCGTTCCTTGCGTGGGAGAGGACGGTTCTTCTGTTCGTGATGCCGTAAAGCGCTCCTTCTTTCGAGCATCTGTACAGTTTTGCAACTTTACGCCCGACTGGGGTGTCTTCACTGGTATTCGCCCCGCAAGAGAATACGCCAATATGGGGTTAAGTACGGTCGATTTTGCCAAAGCTTTCGATATGTCGCTCGACAAAGCAAAATTATGTGAGGAGATCATTGAAGTTCGTAACGGACTAATGATTCCTACCCAACCCGAGGACATTTCTCTTTATGTATCCATTCCATTTTGCCCAACCCGATGTGCTTATTGCTCCTTTATTTCGGGTGCAGGCGAAAAAATGCTGTCTTTGATTCCCGATTATTTGAAAACCCTTTTCGTGGAGCTGGAAAGCATCGGTCGTTTTGTTACGCACCGAGGCTTAAAGGTTCGAACAGTGTATATTGGCGGAGGTACCCCCGCCGTTTTATCGGCAGAACATTTAAGAGAATTGTTGTCGCATATCAATACCCGTTTTGATTTGAATGACCGTCTTGAATTTACGGTGGAGTTAGGTCGTCCTGATGCCATAACCGAGGACAAGTTATGGGCAGTAAAAGAGGGTGGAGTAGACCGCATTTGCGTCAATCCCCAAACGCTAAATGATGAAATTTTGATGCAAATTGGTAGAAAACATACTCAAAAACAGTTTATTTTGGCAATGGAATCAGCAAAAAAATGCGGATTTAAGGCGATAAATTGCGATTTAATTGCCGGTTTGCCCCTTGAAAACGAGGAAAGTTTTGCTTATTCGCTTGAAAAAGTGATGGATTTAGGCGCCGAAAACGTTACGGTACACACTCTTTGCCTAAAACAGGGCAGTGATTTCAAAAATCAAAGCAGAGATGTTGTG
>JAZOCX010000125.1:0-2430 GCA_045596725.1 Eubacteriales bacterium | reverse complement strand
TTTTACTAACTGTGCACCCATATTTTCGAAAGCATCTTCCAGTTCAACTTCCTTAGCGATGGTAACGCCGTCGTTAGTAATGAGGGGTGTGCCGTATTTTTTATCAAGTACCACGTTGCGTCCCTTAGGTCCCATGGTGATCTTAACGGTATTGGCGAGTTTATCCACACCGGCTTGAAGTGCCTTGCGTGCTTCTTCTCCGTAAATGATCTGCTTTGCCATTGTTTCTTGCCTCCTTATTCTACAATAGCGAGAATATCGCTCTGTTTAACGATAATGTATTCTTCGCCGTCAAGTTTAATTTCGGTGCCCGAATATTTACTGGTGATAACTTTCTGTCCCACAGTAACGGTCATCTCTACCATATTTCCGTCAACCATACCGCCGGGGCCAACCTCGATAACCTCAGCCACCTGAGGCTTCTCCTTGGCAGCAGCGGTCAAAATGATACCGCTCTTAGTGGTCTCTTCGGCTTCCACCATTTTTACAACCACACGGTCGAGCAAGGGTTTGAGTTTCATATCAATTCCTCCTAAGAATATTCCATAAAAAAATCGGTAGGATTAGCACTCAATAGTGTTCAGTGCTAAATCCTACCAATGTTATAGCAAAATTTGGATTACTTGTCAAGGCGATAGGGGTATTTTTAAGAAAATATTTTACATTCCATCACGCTGAGTGCCAGCAGGCAAAACGATGGTCAAAGCCTTTTCTACAAGCTCAATTTTTGCCTCTTTCGTCATCTCCACTTCCCCGTCAAAAGAAATAGCAAAAGGAGTCGTCGAAGAAATGGTTATAGCCTTGCCACGGCATTTTCTCATCAAATGCATCAGAGGCTGGTGATTGCCGGATTTATATTTACCGACAAAGCCGGTAATTTTCAGTCGGGACAATTTTTTAACAACAACAATATCGATTAGTCCGTCATCATAACGGGCATCAGGCGCTGCAAGAAAACCGCCTCCGTATACACGCCCATTGGCCGCAACAGTAAGCAATGACTTGCCCCGATAAAAATCATATCCATCCACCGAAACGATAATATCACTGTTAATTCTTTGAATGAAGGTATAAAACAGAGCTATGTAATAGGCAAGACTTCCCGTAAACACTTTTTTGAACTTGTTTACGTTGCCCGCCACCTGCGCATCAAACCCGCAGTTGATAATGTTAAGAGAAACGTTATCCCCGCAGGTAAGAAGATCCACTACCGTACCGGTGCCGTCCACTAACTTCTCTATGTCGGTAAAATCATAATCGGGAAAGGCTTTAACAAAATCATTGCCCGTGCCGTTGGGAACGGGAGCAATTTGAATGTTTTTTGCCTGATAGCAACCCTGTACCACTTCGTGCAACGTTCCATCTCCGCCGATGGCATAGATGCGTGTTGGCTCGTCGGATTTGGCAGCCATAGCCGCTATCTCGGTAGCGTGATCAGGATACTCGGTGAAAACGATCTCATAGTCTTCTTCCCGATCAGCAAAAATAGCATTAATTTTATCAGCCATCTCACGGCCGTTTTTCTTTCTTCCCGCTACGGGGTTAATAATGAACAGATGTTTCATTTTACTTCCTTCTAACAAGACAGGCCGGATCGCTCCGGCCTGAGTCTTATTTCAAAACAATGGTGTCCCCTATCTGGCTTTCCTTGCGTTTTTTTGCATCACGGAAAAGCTCAGGCTCAGACAATCCTTTAACACAGCCCTCGGTGATAACGACTTTATAAATCTCCTCATCACCCGGTATCTCGTACATGAGCTTACCCATAATACGCTCCATAATACCACGCAAACCTCTGGCGCCGGTATTGCGCTCGGCCGCTTTTGCGGCAATCGCACGCAAAGCACCGTCAGTAAACTCCAATTCCACACCGTCAAACGCCAGCAGTTCTTTGTATTGTTTGGTGAGTGCATTTTTCGGCTCAGAGAGAATACGCACAAAAGCATCCTCGTCGAGAGCATCCAAGGATACGATGACCGGCATACGCCCAACAAGCTCAGGGATAAGCCCGAATTTCACCAAGTCATACGGCTCGGCAAGTTTCAGGTACCCGTCTTTAATCTTTTCCTTGCGGGAGCGCACGTCAGCACCAAATCCAATCGAAACCTTCTCGGTACGCTTCTCAATAATTTTGTCAAGCCCGTCAAAAGCACCACCGCAAATAAAGAGAATGTTGCGCGTGTCAATCTGGATGAGTTCCTGATGCGGATGCTTGCGTCCACCCTGCGGCGGAACACTGGCAACAGTCCCCTCCAAAATCTTCAAAAGCGCCTGCTGTACACCCTCACCCGATACGTCTCGGGTAATGGACGTGTTCTCACTTTTACGGGCAATTTTATCAATTTCGTCAATATAAATGATGCCGTTTTGCGCCAAGCTCACGTCATAATCCGCCGCCTGAATCAAGCGAAGCAGAATATTTTCCACATC
>JAZOCX010000124.1:0-3831 GCA_045596725.1 Eubacteriales bacterium | reverse complement strand
GTGTCCTGATACTCGTCCACTAAGATATGGTCAAAGCGGTTCATCCAGGCTTTTCTCGTTTCGGGATACTCTTCAAAGAGTTTTACGGTCAGGGCAATAATATCGTCAAAATCAAGGGCGTTGGAGCTTTTGAGTTTTTGGCAGTAAAGTTCATATAACTGCGCCACCTTGCTCATGCGGGGCACGGCGGTGTATTGCGTTTTCATCTCGGCAGGGGAGATGCAGTTATTTTTGGCGTTACTGATAATGGAGAGCATATTTTTGGGGGCAAACAGTTTTTCATCCAGCCCCATTTGGGAAATGCAGTCCTTAATCAGCCGACGGCTATCGGTCGTATCGTAAATGGTAAAGGTACGGCTGTAACCTAATTTTTCAATCTCTTGCCGTAAAATGCGCACGCAGGCGCTATGGAAGGTGGCGGCCCACACGTCGGGTCCCTCCGAGCCGAGTTTCACTTCCAGTCGGCTTTTGAGCTCATTGGCGGCTTTGTTGGTAAAGGTAATGGCAAGGATACGCCAGGGAGCGATGGGATGATGGGCAATGAGCTTGGTAACAACGGGCAAAAGGGCAGGGTCAGGCGTATCGGCGTAACGTTCCAAGATACGCATATCATCCTCGGTTAAAGCCGAGTCGGCAACGTGATAGGTGTTGCCGAAACGGATTAGGTATTCAATGCGGGCAACGATCACCGTCGTTTTGCCCGAGCCGGCACCCGCTAAAATGAGAAGAGGGCCGTCGGGAGCAAACACAGCACGCCGTTGCTCATCGTTAAGATGGGCATATTCACGGTTGAGTATTTGTTGTTTTAAGGCAAGAAAACGATCCTTCATAGTTACCCTCCGATTAGTAAAAATCCCGAATGCTGAGAGCATTCGGGATTTTTGGTGACTCACCGGGGACTCGAACCCCGGACCCTTTGATTAAAAGTCAAATGCTCTACCACCTGAGCTAGTGAGTCATTTGCGCCTAAACAGTATAGCAAATCTCAGGGGGCTTGTCAATAGCACAATCTCACTTTTTTATCGCATATTAGAGAAGACGGTGCAGGAAGGCAAGCACCGTTTGTTTGTATAGGTTATCACGGTGTTTGCACTCTAAAAGGTGATTGATAAAGGTTTTTTTATCCACTAACTTCACCTCGTCCACCTCGCCTTGTTGCAGGGTGCATCGGGTAAGGTCGATGGGGGTGCAGGCAAAATAGAGTTCTTGAAAACTGCGCTTGCGTTTTAACACGGTAGCAAGAGTAATGGTGTCGGGCGATAGGGTAAGCCCCAGTTCTTCACGGGTCTCACGCAAGGCGGCGGCAGTGCCGTCCTCGCCCTTTTTGGCGGCGCCGGTGGTAATGTCCCATACGCCGGGCAGTACCGATTTGGTTTGCGCCCGTTTTTGTAATAAGAACTTCCCGTCGGGGGTGTATAAAAAGACGTGTACCGCCAGCATATACTCGCCCGATTTTAGGTGGCGGTATTGCTCACGGCAGGCGTAGCGGCCGATGGGTGCCCCCGTATCGTCCCGCAGATCCCAAATCTCGTGGGTGGGGGTGTGGGTGGTGCTGTGCAGAATGCCGTCTTGCTCTATAAACTGAAATTCCTCAAATAAGGTGCGTTCGCTTTTCCAAGCCTTCACACTCAGGGAGGGGTATTGTTGCAGAATAAAATCAAGCAGGAAGGCAGGGGCGTCGGAGCGACGGTAACGGGTCTCGGTGCAAAAAACAAGCAGGCATGTGTTTTCAAGGAGGGCGCAGGCAACGATGCGGTCGTTATCAAGGGCGCAGATCAGGCGTATCTCACCCTGTGCGATGCGCCGATAAAGGGCTTTGTCGGAAAGAAGGCGCAGGAAATCATCCCGCTCTTGGCGGGAGAGTAACGGTGCTTCCTGTTTGAGAAAACAGCGGCGCACGAAACGGGTAGCCTCACCCAGCGTGGCTTCACTGCATTCTTGTATCGTCAGATACATTGTTTCACCAAATCCTTCCTTTTTTTACAGTATATCACAAAATTTACGTAGCATAAAGACCTTTTGCAAAGAATAATATGAAATGAGAGGAGGGAAGCTCATGAATGACGAGTCAAACAAAAACGGCAAACTGCACAACATCATTTTAGAAGGACGGTCGGCGCTTTCGGCGTCGGGGGTTGAGGATGTCGACAGTTTTGATGAAAACAGTGTCAATATTTTCACCAGCCAAGGCGTGTTAACGGTTCGTGGAGAACAGTTGCATATCAATAAATTCTCGATTGAAACGGGAGAGCTGGCATTGGAAGGGAATATCTATTCTCTGTCCTACACCGACGATCAGGGTAAAAAGGCCGGCGGGTTTTTCTCAAAGGTGTTTCGGTAAGTCATGGAGCAATATCTCACACAAGAGCTTGCGGTCATGGGCTATGCGCTCATATTCGGAATTGGCATCGGTATTCTTTACGACCTGTTCCGTATCGCACGTCTGCTCTTTCGCTCAGGTAAGACGGCGGTGGTGGCGGAGGATATTATTTTCTTTGCCCTTTCGGCGCTTCTCATGAGTATTTTTTTGTTTACCTTTCATTCGGGTGTGCTCCGACTCTACATTTTTCTATGTGCGGCGGCCGGTGCCGCGTTGTGGTACATGACATTCGGGCGTATCCTTTACCGGCTATGGCGCAGGGCGGCTGATCGAATTCGGCGGTGTGTTGCGGTTTTATCAGCACCGTTGCGCCGAAAATGGCAAAAAACGAGGCAAAAATGGCAGGAAAAAATACAAAAAAAACGAAAAATTAAGCAAAAAAGCGCTAAAAAACCCTTTCTTTTTCATAAAAAATATAGTATAATAGAAGGGTCAAAGTATGCTTACGTGCAAAAAGAGAGGGAGGTCAATCGCCATGTTCAAAAAACTTAGCGGCCGCCATGCGGTGATCGGTCTTATGTTGATCGCCTGTGTGGTGCTGGTTATTGGTATTGTTACTTCTCATATAGCGCAGGCAGGCAAGCAGGATCTGATTGATGATTACACCTCGCTCATTGAACAGCAGACGAATGCGAACAGTGAGTTGGAAGACGTTATCAACAGCGGTGATATTTCCGATTATGCCTCGGACGTAGCACGGGATCAGCTCGGCTTCGGCGAGAGCGACGAAAAGGTGTACGTTGATATTACCGGCAAATAAAAAATTTCTCCTCGGATCGGATGATCCGAGGATTTTTTTATTTCCCTTTTGGAAAAAATATGATATACTGTAAAAAATATGCTTGGAGGTTGCCATGATTTACGACGTGATTATCCTCGGCGCAGGCCCTGCGGGGCTGACGGCGGGCATCTATGCCGGACGTGCCGGGCTGCATACCTTAATGATCGAATCTCTTTTTCCCGGCGGTCAGGCCGCTACCACCTACGAGGTGGCAAACTATCCCGGTTTTCTCACCATCAGCGGGCCTGAACTTACGGCAAAAATGGCCGAGCAGGCCGAGCATTGCGGGGCGGAGATAGCCTATGACGAGATTACGGCGGTAGATTTTACCGATAAAATAAAAACACTCTATGCCGGTGAGCGTACCTATCAGGCAAAAACCGTGATCATTGCCAGCGGTGCCAAGAAAAGGCAACTCGGTATTCCGGGTGAAGCGGAACTGCTCGGCAGCGGTGTTTCCTATTGCGCCACCTGCGACGGCGGTTTCTTTAAGGGCAAGACGGTGGCGGTGGTCGGCGGCGGAAATACCGCACTCGAAGACGCACTGTATCTCGCCAATTTGTGCGAAAAGGTCTATCTTGTGCATCGCCGTGATGCCTTCCGTGGCGTGGCGGTACTGGAAAAGCAGGTGCGTGCCAAGAGCAACATCGAGCTCGTTCTTTCTCATACC
>JAZOCX010000123.1:0-5068 GCA_045596725.1 Eubacteriales bacterium | reverse complement strand
AAAGAGCTCGTCTTGGCACTAAGCGTGGCTTTATTGCCGTTAAATCCAATTGCTCCTTACAGAGCTATGTTCCCGCACTTCATCCGCTGATGGATCTTGGCGTTACCGACGTTTTAGCTTGTACTTATCAAGCCATTTCCGGTGCAGGTAAAAACTTTGATTCTTGGCCTGAAATGATCGATAATGTTATCCCCTACATCGGCGGCGAAGAAGAAAAGAGCGAAAATGAACCGCTTAAAATTTGGGGCGAAATCAAGGATGGCCAGATTGTCCCTGCCACTACGCCCAATATCACCTCTCAGTGCCTGCGTGTTCCCGTTACCGACGGTCATATCGCTGCTGTCTTTGTAAAACTTGATAAGGAAGTTTCGGAAGAAGAAATCATCCGTCGTTGGGAAAGTTTTTCCGGCGAACCCCAAGCATTACAACTCCCCAGCGCACCTAAGCAGTTCTTGCATTACTTTGAGGAAAACGACCGTCCTCAGACTAAACTTGACCGTAACCTCGAAAACGGCATGGCTGTTTCCATTGGTCGTTTAAGAAAAGATAAGCAGTACACTTATAAATTCGTATGTTTATCGCATAACACCCTGCGTGGCGCAGCCGGCGGCGGTGTCTTAATGGCAGAACTTCTCTGCGCAAAGGGGTTCATCTAATTAGGAGAATCCTATGAAAAAATCCATATTCACCGGGTCTGGCGTGGCACTCGTTACGCCCATGAACAGCAATGGAGATGTAAACTATACTGTACTAAGAGATTTTACTGAGTGGCAAATTGCAAATCATACTGATGCCCTCATCGTATGCGGAACAACCGGTGAAGCCTCAACATTAACCAATGATGAGCGTTCAAAATCCATACAAACCGTTATAGAACAAACCGCCAGACGTGTACCGGTCATTGCAGGAACAGGTAGCAATGACACCGCCAAGGCGGTTTTTCTTTCCAAACAAGCACAATATCTGGGGGCAGACGCCCTGTTACTTGTTACACCATATTACAACAAAACCACACAAAATGGGCTTATCGAACATTATACTACCATAGCCGATCAAGTCAATATTCCGTGTATTTTGTATAACGTTCCGTCACGAACAGGTGTAAATATTTCCCCGGAAACATATGCCAAACTTGCAAATCATCCCAACATTGTGGCAACAAAAGAAGCATCAGGTAACATTGCCCAAACCATTCGCATACGCCATTTGTGCGGTGATAATCTTGATGTGTATTCCGGCAATGATGATATGATCGTTCCTATGCTTTCGCTTGGAGCAAAAGGCGTTATATCGGTAATGGCTAATGCATTCCCACAAGAAGTTCACGAGTTATGCAACCTCTATATATCAGCCGATCCCACGCTTGCTTCAAGGCGACAAATTGAATATATGCCCATCATTGATGCACTCTTTTCTGTGGTTAATCCTATTCCCATAAAAGAAATGCTAAATATAATGGGATGGCAGATGGGACAATGCCGATTGCCGTTAGATGCACCCACTGACAAATTAAGAGAACTATTAAGTATCTACGTAAAAAAGAGAGAAGTCATTTGACTTCTCTCTTTTTCAAATATTTCTTGCTAAGCGGGATGTCGCCTTCATAAGGCTCATAGTTTCCTGCAACTTTTTGATAAATCTCTTCACCCTTGCCAGTTATAACAATTAAATCACCCGCTTGAGCCGCTAAAATTGCCTTTTTAATCGCTTCTTCACGGTCGAGTATTGATTCATACCGCCCACCAACCGAAAGGATGTGAGAAGCAATTTCTTCATTAATTTGCTCAACGCTGTCAAAGTTAGGGTCCTCAGCCGTTAAAATAGTATAATCTGCTAATTTACCCGATACTTCACCAAGATCAGTACGCCGTAAATACGCCTTACCCCCAGGGCAACCATAAACACTGATAAGACGTTTGTCGGGATAGGCATTACGCATATCGGTAAAAAGCCTTTCAAAGCTCATCTTATTATGCGCATAGTCGACAATTACAGTAATATCTTTGCCCTCTAATACCTGCATACGACCGGGAACCGTAACGCGACGCATCCCCTTTACTAAATCATTAGCAGAAACCTTATCTAAACACAAACAAATCGCCGCAAGAGCATTATAAACATTAAATGCACCAATCAAAGGTAAGGTAAATTTACGATCAAAATAGGGCGAACGAACACGAAACTTGGTGTTCTTCCCGTCTCTCTTATAATCGTACGCATAAACATCTGCATCCTCATTAAAGCCAAAGGTGATAATTTCACAACCTGCCCTTTGTGCACACTCCAACATTTCTTGTGAGTGTTCGTCATCCAAATTGATGCACACCGATTTCGTTAGATCAAAGATTTTCTTTTTTGCCTCAAAATAGTCTTCAAATGTCGCATGCTCGATGGGACTAATATGATCCTGCCCTATATTCAAAAAGACCGCACGGTCAAATTTTACGCATTTTACACGCTCATAGGCAAGCCCCTGAGATGAAACCTCCATAATTGCACCCGTCAGTTCCGCATCACACATCTCAGCGAACATTTGTTGTAAATCCGGAGATTCAGGGGTAGTCAAATGCGCTTCTTTACAGGATAAACCCGTATCGGTTAAAACCGAACTGAGCAAACCGTACCTTTGATTAGATGCTTGTAAAAGGGTACGTGTTATAAAAGCAGTCGTCGTCTTCCCTTTTGTTCCCGTGATACCAAGTACGTCTAATTTTTCTGATGGATGACCGTAAAAACAATCAGACACAACTGCCATGGCTTTCCGAATATCCGATACAATGATAGCAGGAACAGAAACATCATATTCGCATTCCGAAAGATACACACATGCACCTGCCAAAACAGCCGATTCAAGATACTCTTTCTTAAATGCTGCCCCCTTACAAATGAACAAGGAATCCTTCTTCACTTGTCGCGAATCATAGGTGATCGAATTCACATTACAAGTGATATCAAAACCCTTGATTAACAAACCGTCTTCTATTAGAGCTTGAATTAAAAATTTTACCTTCATTTTATCCTCATTTGTTTACATAATTTTTTAGGATAATTGCGAGTAATTACTCTCATTTTATCGAAATTGGCTTCAAATATAAGGGTTATCCACTATTTCCACAGCTTTTTCAACAGTTTTTATGTTAACGTGTGGATTATTCATCAACGATGAGAATGGAAGTATTTTTTATCCAGTGCGCGGTATATTGAAGCCTCGGCAACATCCTCATCGGTGATATTTTCGTGTCCTTTTAGATCGGCAATAGTGCGGGAAACTTTCAAGATTCTATCGTATCCTCTTGCAGATAAGGTGAGCTTTTGAAAAATCATTTCAAGCAGTTTTGATGCCGATTCAGACAGAGAACAGTATTGACGAATCATATCCGAACGTATGTTAGCGTTACAGGTAATACCCGTCCCCTTATAGCGTTCTTGCTGTATTTTCCGAGCCCGATCAACACGAGCCTTTATCTGCGCAGAACTTTCCCCTCGTACATTTGCCGTTAGATCAGAATATGAAACGGCGGGAACCTCAATCTGAATATCGATACGGTCAAGCAAAGGGCCTGAAATTTTACCGATATATCGATCAATATCGTTAGGCGTACACTTACATTCCTTGGTCGGATGCCCAAGAAAACCGCAACGGCAAGGGTTCATGGCACATACAAGCATGAAATCACACGGGTATTCTACCGTTTGTGCTGCTCTGGCAATCGTAACTTTGCCATCTTCAAGAGGCTGACGAAGTACTTCTAAGACATTCTTGGGGTATTCGGGAAGTTCATCCAAAAACAGTACGCCATGATGTGCCAATGAAATTTCACCAGGTTTAGGATTAGATCCCCCGCCAATCATACCCGCATAAGAAATAGTATGATGCGGTGAACGAAAAGGACGCGTGGATATCATCGGATTTGAGGGAGATAATCCACCCGAAATGGAATGTATTTTAGTTGCCTCAATTGACTCATCAAACGTCATATCGGGCAATATGGAAGGCAATCGCTGAGCCAGCATACTTTTACCAGATCCGGGAGGTCCAATAAGTAAAATATTATGGCCTCCTGCCGCAGCAGTTTCCAATGCTTTTTTAGGAAGTAATTGACCTGCGACATCGGCAAAATCCAAAATATGATTTGAGTTAGAATAAACTATCTCCTTGGCAATAGCCGGCATAATTGGCGATACGTTCAAAAGGTGGTCTAAAACACGAATAACATGCTCAGCAGGATAAATCTCCATACCTTGCACAATAGCAGCCTCATCGGCATTTTCAAGCGGTACAAAGACCTTTTTAATGCCCGCCTCATAGAGGGCAAGGACAATTGGCAGGACCCCACGAATAGGACGAATATCACCCGATAGGGATAATTCGCCAATAAAAGCAGTGTCGGATAAATCCGCTAAAAGTTGTCCAGACGCTTGTAGCAATCCAATTAAAATGGGCAGATCAAAGACTGCGCCTTCCTTCTTTTTGTCAGCAGGTGCTAAATTAACGGTTATGCGCCTTGTTGGAATATTAAATCCGCAATTCTTTACAGCGGAGCGAACACGTTCTTTTGATTCTTTAACGGCAGCATCAGGCAAACCCACAATATCAAACAAGGGCAAGCCCTGTGCCACATCAATCTCTGCCTCAACGATATATCCGCTAATTCCGTTTGTACCCGCAGAATAAATTTTAGATACCACTACATTATCCCCTTTTTAATCAAATAAGGACTCAAAATCAAAAATGCGATCGGCGACTTCCTCACAGAATTCCTTATTATGCGATACAAAAATAATGCTACCTTCAAATGCTTGAAGGGCCTTTTTCAGCTGCTCGACAGCCATTGAATCCAAATGATTGGTGGGCTCATCCAACACCAAAAGACTAAACTTATCAAGAATCAGTTTGCATATCTTTACCTTGGATTGTTCGCCACCCGATAACGTAGAGAGTTTTTGCGTCATCAGCGTATTTTTCAGTCCGCATTTTGCCAGAGCGCCACGCACTTCTTTATCCGATAATTTCGGAAAACAATTCTTGATTTCCTGAAACGGTGATAACTCAGCGTTATCCCATACA
>JAZOCX010000122.1:0-26299 GCA_045596725.1 Eubacteriales bacterium | reverse complement strand
CGTTTTTATACTCATTGATAAAGTTCGATATAACAACCTTGCGGAAATCGTCTCTTAGGTCGATAGCAGAAAAAGGGATGCCGAGATGCTCGGCAACCCTTTTTGCGTCTTCTTGTTCGGTTGTATCGTCGGTCATACGGCAGTAGACGCCCACTACGTCATACCCCTGCTCTCTTAGGAGATGGGCGCAGACAGCGGAATCGACACCGCCCGAAAGACCTAAGGCAACCTTAGCCATGACAATGACCGCCACAGCCGTGGCAATCTTCGCTGCCGCAACTGCATCCAATCAGTTCAGGGGGGAGATCCTTGCCCGTTTTCTTATAATAGTCTGCCAATGCGGCACGAATCGCCTCCTCGGCAAGAACGGAACAATGCACCTTGGGAGCGGGCAGACCCTCTAAGGCTTCGATAACTGCCTTATTCGTTAACTGCATCGCTTCCGCTACGGTTTTGCCCTTGACGAGCTCGGTTGCCATCGAAGAGGTGGCAACGGCGGCACCGCAACCGAAGGTTTGGAACTTCACGTCTACGATCACGTCGTTCTCGATCTGCAAAAACATCTTCATAATGTCGCCACACTTGGCGTTACCAACCTCACCGACGCCGCTGGCGTTTTCAATGGTACCGACGTTGCGGGGGTTCATAAAATGGTCCATGACCTTTTCGCTATACATACTTATTTCCTTTCCTGCCACAGCGGGCTCATCGCACGAAGCTTGTCTACGATGGGGGGCAGTTTTTCTAAAATATAATCGACGTCCTGCTCACTGTTGAGATGCGACAGACTGAAACGCAGACTGCCGTGGGCAATCTCGTGGGGAAGACCGATCGCCAACAGTACGTGTGAGGGATCGAGGGAGGCGCTGGTGCAGGCGCTGCCCGAGGATGCGCAGATGCCCTCAATGTCCAGCCAGAGCAATAAGCTCTCCCCTTCGATAAAGGGGATCGACACGTTGACATTGCCCGGAAGCCGCTGTTCACGGTCGCCGTTAAGACGGGCGTAGGGGATCTGCAAAAGCCCCTCAATTAAACGGTCGCGTAAAGCAGTAACCTTTACTATATTCTCGCTCATTGCCTCGGTGGCAAGAGAAAGAGCCTTTGCCATACCAACAATGGCGGGGGTGTTTTCCGTGCCGGAGCGTTTGCCGCGTTCCTGCTGTCCGCCCGAAAGCAGATTGACCAAGCGCACCCCGTTTCTTACATACAGAGCGCCGATACCCTTAGGGCCGTTGAACTTATGCGCCGAGAAGGAGAGGGCGTCAACCCCTAAATCCTTGACGTTAACAGGGATATGGCCGACGGCCTGTACCGCGTCGGTATGGAAGATGGCACCGTGGGCGTGGGTGATTGCGGCAAGCTCCTTAATCGGCTGAATGGTGCCGATTTCGTTGTTTGCCATCATGATCGTTACAAGGCAGGTATTGTCCTTAAAGGCTTTTTCCAAGTCCTCAACACGGACGATGCCGTTATCGTATACGGGCAGAAGGGTAACCTCCGCGCCGCAGGCCTCTAAGGTATGGAGTACGGCGTGGTGTTCCATCACCGTGGAAATAATATGCGGCACCTTATGCTGGGATACCGCCCGTGCCACCACGGCTTTAATAATCCAGTTGTCCGACTCGGTGCCGCCACTGGTAAAATACAACTCATCACTGCGGCAGCCTAAAATTTCCGCCATTGATTGGCGGGCGGCGGCAATATCCTTTGCCACCTCACGGCCGGCCTGATGCACTGAACTCGGATTGCCCGCAAGTTCGGTAAAATAGGGAAGCATCGCCTCAACGACACGGGGGTCGCAGGCCGTCGTTGCCGCGTTATCGGCATAAACTCTCATAGGGTGTTCTCCTTTATATAGGCTACGGCCAGACGGTCGCACCGTTCGTTTTCGGCGTGGCCGGCATGGCCCTTCACCCAAACGAACTCGACCCTGTGTACCGTGAGCAGATGGTCTAACTGCTGCCAAAGGTCAATATTCTTAACCTCTTTCTTGCCCGCCGTGCGCCAGCCGTTAGCCTTCCATCGGCTCAGCCAATGCTCATTGATCGCCTTGGCAACATACTGCGAATCGGTGGTGAGGGTAACGTCGCAGGGGCGCTTTAACGCCGACAGCGCCGCAATAACCGCCGTTAACTCCATGCGGTTGTTGGTCGTGTCCCTCTCCCCGCCCGACAACTCCTTCTCGGCTTCGCCAAAGCGCAATATCGCGCCCCAGCCGCCTAACCCAGGATTGCCGGAACAGGCCCCGTCGGTATAAATCTTGACGTGCGCTCGGTCGGTCATTTATATTATACCACCTTAGTATAGATTATGCAAGGGTTAAAAGACAAGTTTTTTGCGGATATAGGCAGATACTTCGCTGATGGGCAGTCGAACCTGTTCCATGGTATCGCGGTCGCGAACCGTTACGCAGCCGTCGGTTTCGGTGTCGAAGTCAACGGTGATGCAGAAGGGCGTACCGATTTCGTCCTCGCGGCGGTAGCGCTTACCGATACTGCCGGCTTCGTCGTAATCGCACATAAAGTCTTTGCACAGGTCGTCATAGATCTTGCCTGCCTGCTCGGAAAGTTTCTTCGACAGAGGCAGAACCGCCGCCTTAAAGGGAGCGAGGGCGGGGTGCAGGCGAAGGACGGTGCGCACGTCGTTTTTCTCGGCATCGACTACCTCTTCATCGTAGGCATCGACCAAGAAGGCTAAGGTTACACGGTCGGCACCCAAGGAGGGCTCGACGACGTAGGGGATATAATGCTCGTTTTTCTCCTGGTCAAAGTAGGTCATATCCTCGCCTGAGGTGGTTTGATGGGCGTTTAAGTCGAAATTGGTACGGCTGGCAACGCCCCACAGTTCGCCCCAACCGAAGGGGAAGACGAACTCAAAGTCGGTGGTGGCGTTGGAATAGTGGGACAGCTCCTCGGGGTCGTGATCGCGCAGGCGCAGGTTTTCTTCCTTGATGCCCAACGAGAGGAGCCAATTCTTGCAGAAGTTTTTCCAATAGCTAAACCACTCTAATTCCGTGCCGGGGGAGCAGAAGAATTCAAGCTCCATCTGTTCAAACTCACGGGTGCGGAAGGTGAAGTTACCGGGGGTAATCTCGTTACGGAAGGACTTACCGATCTGGCAAACGCCGAAGGGCAGTTTCTTTCGGGTGGTGCGGGCGACGTTATTGAAGTTAACAAAAATGCCCTGTGCCGTTTCGGGACGGAGATACACGGTATTCTTTGCGTCCTCGGTTACGCCCTGGAAGGTCTTAAACATTAAGTTAAACTGACGGATATCCGTCCAGTTATGCTTGCCGCAGGTGGGGCAGGCGATGTTGTTTTCTTCGACAAACGCCTTCATCTCGGCCTGACTCATAGCGTCAACGGCCTTATCAAGGGTAACGCCGTTTTCGGCGCACCAATCCTCAATCACCTTATCGGCACGGAAGCGTTCCTTACACTCCTTGCAGTCCATCAGTGGGTCGGAAAAGCCGCCGACGTGACCCGATGCCACCCACGTTTGGGGGTTCATCAATATGGCGGCGTCAAGACCGACGTTATAACGGTTTTCCTGCACGAACTTGCGCCACCACGCCGCCTTGACGTTGTTTTTCAGCTCAACGCCCAAGGGGCCGTAGTCCCACGTGTTGGCAAGACCGCCGTAGATTTCGCTGCCGGCATAAATAAAGCCTCTGCCTTTGCACAGAGATACGATTTTTTCCATGGTTTTTTCGGTGTTTTTCATAGTTTCCTACCTTTTATTATAATAATACATTATCATACTATAATTTTACAGTATTTTCAAGAGTTAAATCAGCCATTCTGCCACAAACGCCGTCAGACAGGCGCCCAGCGCCACGGGCAGAAGTCCGCATCCGACAAGCGAGAGCACCACGGCAACCGCCAGTCCCGCCACCGCCGACCAGAGCGTCGCGGTGGAGAAGAAAATATCGGGAAGGGTCATTGCCGCTAACACGGCGTAGGGCACGTAGGCCAAAAAGGAGCGGACAAAGGGGTTTTTGATTTGTTTAGTGAAAAGGGTGAGGGGCAGGGAGCGCAAGAAATAGGTGGTGAGCGCCATAATGACGAGGGAAGCAACAAGTCTACTCATTTCGCTTCCTCCTTTAAGGGGAACAGTAGTGCGGCAACCGATGCCGAAACGAGGGCGCAGACAATAATCGTCCAGCCCGAGGACAGCGGGGTAAACCCACGCAGGGTGCAGGACAACAAAACCGAGAGCAGTACGGTAAAGAGCACCGACAACTCCTTTTTAGCGGGGGGTAGAATAATGGCGATAAACATACCGTAAATGGCAATACCCAGCGCCGAGTTTAAGCGGGCGGGCAACAGATCGGTGGCAATGGCGCCGAGGAGGGTGCCGGTTGACCAGCCTAAGTACGGCAACGTGGCAAGCCCCAACAGATAACGGGCGCTGACGTGGCCCTGTTGTTGCATTGCCACGGCGTAAATTTCGTCGGTATTAAAAAAGGCGAGGCAGGCACGCTTCCAGCGTGGCATGTTGGGGTCGAGCTTTTGCGAGAGGGAGAAGGACATCAGCATATAGCGCAGATTGATAATGAGGGTCGTAACAAACACCTCAATCAGCAGTCCGCCCGAGAGCATCAGCTCTGCCACCGCAAACTGGCCTGCGCTCGTTAAATTGGTCATAGAAATGAGTTGCGTGATCCACAAGGGAAGTTCCCCTTTGATGCACATCATACCAAAGGTAAAGGACACCGAGAGATACCCCAAGGCGATCGGGATACCGTCGAGCAGTCCTTTTTTATAGGTTAATTTCATTTTTCAGTTCCTCCAAGGATGCGATGCCTTTCATCATCTGATGCCCGCCCGTATACCCGATAAACCGACAGCCGAGTACCTTAGCCACCGCCTCGTCGTGGTCGGTATCACCAACTACGATATACTCGTCCTGCCCGACGATAGCACGGGCAAGATCTAATTTTGATTTACCAAATCCGTCCCCGCAACCCAACACACGGCTGATATAGGGGGTCAGTTCAGAAAAATGCGCCACCTGTTCTTCCAGAACGCTCTGGGGTGATGCCGACAAAATGATATGACGGCAGGGCAAGGCTTTGAGCGTTTCTACCGCCCCCTTGGAAAGGGAGCAGGTCGGGAAGCCGGCGTGGTAATATTCCCAATATTTTTCAGCCAACTGCTCATAAGAGTTTTTCTCAAAATCAAAGCCCACCCGTGTATAAAAATCACGGATAGGAAAGCCGAAGGCTCGGCGGTAGGCATCCTTCGTTAAGGGCGGGAGCGATTGCAGGGCAAGTAACCGATTCAGAATGGATATATTTAAGGAAACGTCGTCAAGCAGGGTGCCGTTCCAGTCCCAGATAACCGTCATAGCGCCCCCTGAAAGGCGATCGCCTTGCCTAAGATACGCACCTGCTTGCCGTCCTTGGCGTGAAATTCCATCGGCGCATAGGCGGGGTTTTCGGCCCGTAAAATCACACGGTCTCCGAGCTTATACACCCGCTTTAAGGTGGCCTCGTCATCAATCAGCACCACCGCTATTTCGCCGTCCTCCACGTCGTTTTGGGCGTGGATAAAGACGATATCCCCGTCATAAATGCGGGCGCCGATCATACTGTCGCCCTTGACTTTCAGGCAAAAATCCGCCGTTTCGGGGGCGGTCAATACCCCGCCTGCCCCTTCGGCATAAATCGGCTCGCCGGCCGCAATCTGCCCCAGCATCGGGATCTCTCGGCGAGTGATGGGTAACAAATCCTTTTTAGGCAGACTTTCGTACCCCATCAGCCATACCGCATCTACCTTCAAGTGCGAGGCGATGGCGTACAGTACCGCCTTCTTCGGCTCTACCAGTCCCGCCGCATAACGGCTGACTGAACTAAACGATATGTGAATGTTTTCCGCCAACTGTCGGCAGGAGATGCTCCGCTGTGCCATCGTTTGGCGCAGCCTTTCGGCAAACGTTTCCAGAATAATCGGGCGATTGTCCATTTTCCACCCCTCCTTTTCCCTTAGTATACCAAGGTTTTTTGCATTTTGCAACAAAAATAAAATTTTTTGAAAATAAGTGTTGACAAATGCAACACTCTATGGTAGACTAATGTTGCAAAACGAAACAGCGCCTCTTTTTTTGTTGCAGAATATGACCGAACGGTCGGTGCAAAAGATGTTCATTTTTGAAAAAGGGGCGATTGTTGTCGAATTATGTAAACTTGTCGGTAAAAATATGACCGATTGGTCGTGAAAGGAGGGGACAAGTTTGGCTGTATATTGCTATGACGGCGGTGAGTGCGACGGTTGCATGGGGTGCTTGATGGTGCAGGAGGTTTGCCGTATTTGCGGTGCGCCTGTTGGCCCCGAAGCGTTGACGACCGAAAACGGGCCGGTGTGCGAGGATTGTCGGTTTGAGGCGGCGGTTGCCGACTGCGACGAGGAAACGCTTTTGGAGTATCTGGCGCAGGACAAAGAGGCGTTTATTCATTTTGTATTTTGTTTGAGGTGAGGGTATGGGACTGAAATACCTATGTTTGTATTACGATACCCTTCATGCCACCGAGACCCTTAACGATGCGCAGTTCGGACGGCTTGTGCGGGCGATGCTTCGCTATGCGCAGTTTGAAGAAGCGCCCGTCTTAAAGGGCAAGGAAGCGGTGTTGTTTCCCTCTTTTTCGCTCGCCATTGACCGAGATAAAGAGGCGTATGAGAAGAAGTGTGAAAGAAACCGCATTAACGGTGGCAAGCGAACGCAAGCGACCGCTACCCAATACAAAGACAAAGAAAAAGACGAATACGATGACAAACACCTTCGCGCGCCCGACCTTGCCCGAAAACGGCGCAAGAAGAAAAATCCGGAGGTGTCCTCTCTGCCCGATGACCCGTTCGACATTGAAGGGCGCATACGCGAGTTATTGGGAGAGGAGTAAGAAAGGAGAAGGAGTATGACCGAACTATCCAAAGCCTTTGCAGACATTTTACCGCTGCGCCTAAGCAAAGAGGCGGCGGCTGAGGTATCGGGGGATTTTGTCAGCCCCCCGAAGAAGATAACGGCGGCTAAGGCGATCGCCCTATCCATCACGGCAAAGGCGATGCGGGGCGATACGAAAGCTTACGAGATCATCAAGCAGGCGATGGGGGAGGGAAGCAATGGACCGATCAGCATTACGATTGACACTGACGACACGCCAACGGGCCTTTGTTGACGCCGACGCCTTTGAGGTACTTTACGGCGGGGCGGCGGGCGGAGGGAAGAGTTACGGCCAGTTAGCCGATGCGCTTATTTATGCCTTAACCTATCCCAAATCAAAGCAACTCATCTTGCGCCGCACCTACGGCGAACTCGAAAAAACGCTTATCCGTCAGGCGTTGGAGATGTACCCACGCACCCTCTTTCGCTATGAAAGCGCCAAGAAAACGGGGCGGTTTGCTAACGGCTCGCTCATCGATTTCGGGAGCATTGATACGGCAAACGACGTGTACAAATACCAGTCGGCGGAGTATGACGTGATACGCTTTGACGAGTTAACGCATTTCACCGACGAGATGTACCGCTATCTGCTCTCCCGTGTGCGAGGTGCCAACGGCTACCCCAAAGCGGTGAAAAGCACCACCAACCCCGGCGGTGTGGGGCACAGTTGGGTGAAGGCTCGGTTTATCGACCCTGCCCCGCCCGACACCCTCTTTGAGGCGGGGGGCTTGCGACGTATCTTCCTACCCGCCAAGCTCTGCGACAACCCCTACTTAGAGCAGGCCGACCCCGATTACCGCCGTCGGCTGCTGCTCCTTGGCGAGCGGGAGCGCAAGGCACTACTGGACGGATGCTGGGATTTGTTCGAGGGGCAGTTTTTTGATGAGTTTGACCGTGAGATTCACGTCATTCCCCCCTTTGAGATCCCCCAAGAGTGGGCTCGCTACCGTAGCATCGACTATGGTCTGGATATGCTCGCCTGCCTCTTTATTGCCGTCGACCCATCGGGGCGTGCCTACGTTTATGACGAGGTGTACGAGCCGGGGCTGATCGTTTCCAAAGCGGCGCAGGCAATTATGAAAGCCACCCGCTACCCCGTCCGTGCCACCTTCGCCCCGCCCGACCTATGGAACCGCCATAAGGACACGGGGCGCAGTACCGCCGAGATCTTTCACAGTGCCGGCATCCCCCTCACCCGTGCCCAAAACGGGCGTGTGCAGGGGTGGTTGGAACTCAAAGAATGGCTGGCGGTGGGGTGCGACGAGCAGGGTCAGCCCTGTTCGGCTCTGCGCATCTTTTCCACCTGCCGTAACCTCATTCGCACCCTGCCGGCACTGTCTTTTGATGCGCATAATCCGTCCGACGCGGCGACCGTTCCCCACGAACTGACCCACGCCCCCGACGCCTTGCGTTATTTTTTGGCGGGACGCCCGAAACCCGTCTTTTTGAGAAAACAGGAACCGTTACCATTTTTCTCCGTAACAAGGCCGAAGGATGCTTTGGGGCGGGGAGAGAAAATTCGTATTATTTAGGAGGAGCTTATGAAACAAGCAACCGAAATCTGGCAACTTTACGAGAAAGGACAAGAGCATCATCGGCGCATCGGACTGTACGAGAGTGCCGAAAAGGCGCATCGTTACTACCTTGGCGACCAATGGCAGGGCGAGGACTGGCCGGTGATGAACATTATCGGGCCCACCGTGAAAAACAAGGTAGCCACGGTAGCGCAGGGCAAGGTGGGCATTACCTTTACCCCCATTGGACAGGGCAATGCCGAGCTTTGCGAAAAACTCTGCGATTTTGCCGCCGCACGCTGGGAGCAGTTTAAGCTCGACAGTTTATGCTGGGCGGCGGTACGTGATGCGGCGGTGGTGGGGGACAGTTTCCTCTACTTTTACGATGCCGACGGCCGTGCCGAGGTGCTGGACAGCACCAACATTTACTTAGGCGACGAGCAGTGCGCCGATATTCAGCGTCAGCCCTATATTGTGATTGCCGAGCGTCGGAGCATCGAGGACATTTACCGCATCGGCAAACAAAACGGGCTGAGCGACAAGGTGCTTTCGCAGGTTCTGCCCGATGATTTAACGGGCAATCTGCTCACCGAGCAGGCCAAGGCCGAGATGGGGCAGAGCAAGTGTACGAGCCTACTCTATCTGTACAAGGACGAGCAGGGGTACGTACACACGATGCGCTCGACCAAGACGGTCATCTACCAGCCCGACACGCCCCTGTGCTCCATCGACGAGCAGGGAAAGGTGAGGGGCGGACTTTCGCTCTATCCGCTGGTGCATCTGGTGTGGCAGACCGTGAAGGGCTCGTCGCGTGGGTACAGCGAGGTGGCGGGACTCATCCCCAACCAAGACGAGCTGAACAAGACGATGGCAAGACGGGCGCTGGCGGTAAAGAACTTTGCCTACCCGAAACTCGTTTACGACAAAGACCGCATCGGCGATCCCGACACCCTTTCGCAGGTGGGGGCGCACGTGGCGGTGGAAAATCTGACCGAGAACCCTGTCAGCGACCTCATCACCTATCTGACGCCTGCACCTATTAACAGTGCCGCCGAGCGTTTGGCGGATGAACTGATGAACACCACCCGTGCCCTTGCCGGTGCCGGCGACGGGATCATGGGCGCTATTAACCCCGAAAAGGCTTCGGGTGCCGCTATTTTGGCGGTGCGTGATTTGGCACAGTTGCCTCTTAACGAGCAGATTGCTTCCTATCGTCAGTGCATCGAGGATATTGCCGCACTTTGGTTTGAACTTTGGTGCGTCTATCATCCTTCGGGCTTGGCGGTCATCTATACCGACGGCAGTGAGGAGATTCTTGCGCCCTCTGCCTTTGACGGGCTTCGTGTCAGAATTCGGGTGGACATTTCCTCCGAATCGCCCTACTCCCGCTATGCCGCAGCGCAGGCGCTCGATAACCTGTTTGCGGCGGGACATTTAAGTTTTGAAGAGTATGTAAGTTTGCTTGATGCATCCTCGGCACTGCCCAAGGGTAAATTGGAGCAAATTTTGCAAAATCGCACCCTCAATGCGTAAAAAGGAGAAGAGAAATGGAAAAGCAGACCCCTCAGGACAACGCCGCCTTTGCCGCCTTGCGACGTGCCAAGGAGCGTGCCGAACAGGAGCTGGGAACCCTGAAAGCCCAGCAACAGCAGTGGCAGGACAGCCAAGCGGAGTTAAGCGATCTGCGCAAGCTTCGTGATCGTACCGCCGTGGAAAAGGACATCGCCTCGATAAAAGCGGTGTATCCCGAATTTTCCGCAACGGGGCTGGATGACCTGCCAAAGGATTTCATTCACATTATGGCAACGGGTCGGGTAGACGCCGTTACCGCCTATGAGATCCTTGCAGCCGCAAAGAAACGGGGAACGGCTGCCCCGCCTCCCACGGTCGGTGAGGTCAACGCCGCCGTGGAGACACCCAAGGAATACTACACCCCCCAAGAGGTCGACCGCTTGACCCGTGCCGACTTCAAAAAAGATCCGGGCCTTTTGGCACGGATTCAAAAATCAATGACGAAATGGAGATAAAACAATGGCTTATTCTAATTTCAAACCGATCGTATGGTCCAATCACATTCAGCACGAGCTGGAAAAGGCTTCGGTATTGGTCGAAGACTGCAACACCGAATTCGAGGGCGACGCCAAGCGTGGCTCCCGTGTTAAGATTTTGGGCGTAACCCGTCCCACCATCGGCGACTACACCGGCACCGACATCGGCGCCCCCGAAGAGGTTGCCGACACCGCCCTGTACCTCGACATCACCCAGGCCAAGTTCTTCAACTTCGGCGTGGACGACGTGGACAAGGCACAGTCCATCGAGGGCCTGATGCCTGCCCTGATGCAGGAATCGGCCGCTGCACTCGCTCAGGAGCGTGATCGCTTTGTCGGTGCGCAGGCAATTGATGCCGGCAAACTCTCCGACTCCCTTGCCGTCAGCGATGCCGAGAGCGCCAAAAAGGCGGTTGACGACGCCTTCGTATGGCTCTGGGGCAACGACGTGAAGATTAACGACGAGGTCGTTATCACCGTCAGCCCTTGGTTCTATAACCTCTTTAAGGACGCCCTCACCCACCTCTACACCGACAACGTGGAGTTGGTGAAGAAGGGTATCGTCGGTATGTACAACGGCGCCATGGTGAAGATTTCCACCAATCTGTATAGCGACGGCACCGACGATTATATGATGATCCGTACCAAAAAGGCGATCGCCTTTGCCGGTCAGATCAATCAGACCGAGGCCTATCGCCCCGCCCAGCGTTTCCAGGATGCCGTTAAGGGCTTGGATACCTATGGCGCGAAGGTGGTTCGTCCCAAGGAAATGTACGTTATTAAGGCACACAGCGCCTAAGACACGCTCCCCCTTAGGGGGGAGTGAAAAGGAGGGATTTTTATGAAACGATGGGGAGAGATCAAGGGCGAAATGTTGCGCTTAGGCGGTGAGGATATGACCGCCTACACCCGTCTGCCCGAGCGTTTTTGTGAGGCGGTCAACCGTGCTGCCGTACTGCTGTGCCGAACCCTGCCACTTATCAAAGGGGTTCGGCTGAGCGTCGTTGGCGGTGAGGTTCTTGACGGAAGCGACTGCGACGATTTCGGCGGCTGGGTAGATATCTACACCGCCGACCGTACCGCCCGTCCCGCCTATCATACCCTGCCCGACGGCAGTATCGTCGTGGGGGAAGATGGCGAGTGGTACGCCTTTTACCGAGTGGCTCCCCCTTGTATCACGCTATCCGATAGCGATGAAAAGGAACTGATGCTCAGCGAAGAGGCGGGAATCCTCCTGCCCATACTCGCCTCCTTTTACGTCTGGGAGGACGAGGACGAGCGCAAAGCCGTGCGTTTCCGCACCGATGCCTACGAACTGCTTGCGCAGTTCCAAACCTTCCGTCCCAAGAGCGTGGGCGTTGTCAGGGCGGGTGAGGATATATGAACTTACCCGAAAAGGCAAGAAGCGTAAGCGTTGCCTATGAAGCCTTGGGCGGAGTGGATTTTTCCACCCAGGGCAGAAGCATCAGCCCCCGACGCTCGCCCAGTATGGAGAATATGTACAAGCGCTACGCCGACGGCTTTTCCGATTTCCTCGAAACCCGCCCCGGTATGCGCACCCTGCACGATTTTCACGCCACCATTCACGCCCTCTATCGCTTAGGCGACGCCCTGTTTATCCATGCGGGAGCAGACCTGTGCGATATGACGGGCAAGAGCATCGGCACCCTTGCCGATGCTCCCTCGCAGGGTTTTGTCTTTGACGGCGCCCTCTACCTGCTCGACGGCGAGAACTACTACCGCTTTGACGGCAAGACGCTCTCCGTTATGGAAGGTACCGTGCCGATGACGACGGTGGGCCGTGCCCCCTTAGGCGGGGGAACGGCACTCCAACCCGTTAATTTATTGACAAACAAGCGCATCAACTCCTTCCGAGGCAACGGCACCACCGACTACTACCTCGACGCCACCGACATTGACGATATTATATCGATAACTGTCGATAATAAAAAGGTTACCGCCTTTACTGTCGATAAAACGGCGGGCAAGGTGGTCTTTACCACGGCGCCCTCGGCACCCTCGGGCGGGGACGATAACGTGATTATTACCTATGCCAAAGGGGGAGAGCGGGAGAAGGTAACGGGTGGCAAAAGCCCTTGCGTGTACGACAACCGTGTCTTTCTCGCCGAGGGCGGGCTGGTGCGACACAGTCGCCTTGGCGACCCTGCCTATTTCGCCGATACCGACTGGTATCGGGACAGTGAGGACAGCGTAGAAGCCTTGGTAGTAGGCGAGGATTGCCTGTACGCCCTGCATCGGGGCGGAGTCTGCCGACACCGTCCCCAAACCGATTACGAGCTCGGGCGCATCTATCCGCCCGCCGACCTTATTACGGTGGGGTGCATCGGAGAGGCGACCGCCTTTTTGGACGATATCGTCTGGCGCTCCGAGCGTGGCGTAGAGGGTATGGCATCGGGTATGGGACACCGATCGACATTGATCGATATTTCCCTCAAAAAGGGCGGGACCTTTGCCGTGTGGGGCTCCTATCTCTGTCTGCTGTGCGGTGGGACGCTCTATCTTGCCGACGGCCGTGCCCCTTACACGGTGGACGGACACCGTGAGTACGAATGGTTTGTCTGGACGGTGGGGCTTGATGGCGTATGGAGCGAGCAAGGACAACTGTACGGGGCAAAGGAAGGACGCTTGGTGGTTTTCGACGGCACCGACGACGACGGCGAGCCGATTATTAGTTTCTTTGAAACGAGAGATGAGTGTGCCGGCGACCCTTCGCTCAGAAAGCGGGTCAGCAAAAAAGGGGCGGTGGCACTTCTCAAACGCATCGCCAACGCTCACGTAACCGTTTCCTCGGTTGCCGACGGGGGAGCCGAGCGCATCGTTTCCGCCTTTAATCTTGGGGGACTGAATTTCGCCCATCTTGATTTTGCCACCCTTTCCTTTACCACGGCAGACGATGATTTGGTGCGTCTGCCTCTGCGGGAAAAGGATTTTCTGACCCTGCGTCTGCGCTTTGCCTCGGATAAGCGGTTTGGGGTGGCGGCGGTGCGCTACCGTGCCGATATCATTGACTATGTAAAGTGAGGAAAGCTATGAATTTAAGCAGATTAACAGCCGATCTCGCCATCATCTCGAAACTTCCCGACAGCCCCACCGAAACGGCGGCGGCGCTCAAAGCGAAGTTTGATGAGGGTGCCGTGCAGATCGGCAACTACCTTAACGAAACCCTCCTGCCCGAGGTGGAAGAGGCGCTTGCCCTCATCGACGGCAAGATGGAGAACATCGATATTCCCGCCGTTAACAATACGCTTGACAGCGAGGACGAGGCCGCCGCATTGTCGGCCGCCTGCGGTAAGGCGTTGTCGGAGCAGGTGGGCGAGGTAAAACAGGAGATGGCCGAGTGCAAGACGGAACTGAAAGAGCAGGCCGACGCCCTCGACGGCTTTGCCGTCGAGATGGACGCCCTTACGGCGTCCTTAGCGGCGACCCAAGCCAAGATCACCTGCGGTACCGCCCTGCCCACCACCGCCAATGACGGCGATCTCTTCGTCCTCTATTAAGGAGGCAGTATGGCAACAAATTCAGTAACAACTACTAAAAACGGCTACACCCTAACGCTCACAGCGACCGAGCGTGCCTATGACGCCGTGGGCAACACCTCGGTGGTTGCCATTGAACTGAAACTGACCGCTAACGGCACCTATTTTCAGCAGTATCTCTGCAACGGTGTGTTGTCGGTCGGCGGGGTGGCGGTCAAGACCTATTCGGACTATTACAGTCTGAGCGGTCGGTATGACAGCGTGGTGTTGGCGAGCTATGAAGGGGTATTCAACCACGATGCAAGCGGGAAACTGACCCTTTCCATCAGCGGTACCTTCGGCGGGCCCTCGGGCGGTGCTTATACCCCCGGCAGCGGTAGTGTCAGCCTTAATCTGGTTTGCACCGCCCTGCCCCGTGCCTCGCAGATCGTGAGCATCGGCGGGAATCTCGAAGAGGGCATCACGCTGGGGGTGAGCGATTCTCTTTCAAACCCCACAAAAAATCTCCGTTTTATGATCGGCGGGGTATCCTTTGCCACCCGCGACGGGTTTGATAAGGGCAAGGTGATGTTCTCGGGCGGAGAACTGTTGAAGGCTTACCGTGCGGCGGGAGCGGCGAGAAACGCCCTCGTTACCGTCAGTCTGGAAACGGTGGGGGTCGGCAGTTGTGGCAAAACGCTGTCGGTGCCCCTGTCGGGCAACCTTCGTCAGCGCCGAGACGGCGGGTTTGAGCGTGGTCGGCTCTTTATTTACCAAGGCGGCTGGCAAAGTGCCGTTATCTATGCCTATGCGAGCGGTTGGAGGCGTGGGCTATGACCGATTACGAGCGCATTAAACGGGAGTTCGACCTCTCCCAAATCGCCAAAAACACCAAGGCTATTGAGGAATTGCGTCCGCCCGTCTTTGACGGGCGCAACCTCGTGCGCAACGGCGACTTTGCCGACTACAAGGACGATGAATGGATGACGTTTAACCGTGTTGACCACACCGTTACCATTACCATGACCGAGTTTGATCAGACGGCTTTCCGCTCCCTGTATCTCACCGATACCGCCCCGTTGTTGGGGCAGTGGGTTACCCTGTCGGTTGAGGCGAGGGTGGTGGAGGATATCACCTACGGCACCGTCCGTCCCTACCTGGGCTTCGAGCTTGGCTTTTCCCGCAACGCCCAAACGGGCGGAAAAAGTCAGTATCTCACCCCCTTTAAGAGCACCTCGCTGAAAAAGGCGGGAGAGTGGCAACGCATTTCCAAATCGGTCTTCGTAACCGAGCACGACATCGCTTCCTACTACTTCCAGATGATAGCCAGAGATTTTATCGGCAAGGTGCAGTTTCGCCATTTGCAGGTGGAATTAGGCGAGCAGGCGAGCGAGTGGGCGTTAGCCCCCGAAGACACCACCTTTGAAGCGATGCTCGGCCGCATTTATCCCATCGGTGCGCTGTATCTTTCGTTACGAAGTGAGACACCCGAATCCCGCTTTGGGGGAAACTGGGTAAAACGTGATGACCTGATGGGTGGCGTAAACGTCTGGCAACGCATATCATAAAAGGAGAAGAGTATGAGCGATTATGAAAAAACCATCGATGAACTTATCGAAAAGAAACTGAAAGAAGCCTTGGAACGCTCGCAAAAAGAGCGGGAAGAGGTAGCGCAAACGACCGCCGAGAAAAAGGCGAGCGCCGAGGCGAAGAAGCAGGAGAGTATGCGAGGCGCTTATGCCGACTACGCCAAAAACATCGACCCCACCGGCTACAACGCCGAGGTCATGGCAGCGCTGGGGCTGGATAAAACGGGCAAGAGCGAAACGGCAAAGGTGGGCTATTACAACGTCTATCAAAACGCCCTTTCGCAGATCCGCAATCTCTCGCAAGAGGAACTGGATAAACTCTCCAAAGAGGAGCGAGAGGCGTTGCTGGCGCTGGACGAGGCCGACAGCAAGGCACGGGAAAACGCCTACGCCTCGCATCTTTCGGAGCAGGTGCGCCGTCAGGAGCAGGAAGTGGAGCAGACGGAAAAAGACCGTCAGTATCAGCTCTCCCTTGCCGTGCAGGCACTCAATGAGAAAAAGGCGAACGCCGACATTGCCGATAGTAACCGCCAGTATCAGCTTGACGTGGAAAAGCAAAAGTTAAACGAGAAGAAGGCCAACGCCGATATTGCCGACAGTAACCGTCAGTATCAGTTGGAACTTTCGAAATATAACGATTCTAAGGCCACGTCGGGCAATTACCCTGCCGACGGCACCGCCAAGGAGCGGTATCAGTGGATTCGTGTGAACATCCTCTCGATGCTCGATACCGTCAAGCGCATCGGCGGTGATGCCGA
This sequence comes from Eubacteriales bacterium, assembly GCA_045596725.1. Classification (GTDB taxonomy): domain Bacteria; phylum Bacillota; class Clostridia; order Oscillospirales; family UMGS1783; genus CAKSHC01. Next base: position 9,975 of record JAZOCX010000122.1, on the reverse strand, counting down.
CGCCCTCGTCCGTCCCTTCTTAGATCTTGCCGCCGAGGATCTGTCGGATGAGTATTATATCGAACTGCTCAAACTGGTCGTATAATGGACTGCGAACTCCCCGTTTGCCGTGAGCATTTCGAGCGCATCGACGCCCGTCTGCAAGAACTGGAATCCTCTCAAAAGGGTCAGCAGGACCGCTTCGGCGAGATGGCGGTGCAGACGGCTCGTATGCACGAAAAACTCAATATCGTAGACGCCTCCCTGCGTTCCGTTACCCGTGCTTTGTGGTCGGTAACGGCGTCGGCGGTGGCGCTTTTGGTCGGTTTCGTTTTTTGGTATATACAAGGAGTGTGAGCTATGAAATTTTTAGGCATTGATTGGAAAACCCGCTTTTCCAACCCCATCTTTTGGGTGCAGTGTATCGTTTCGCTCTTTGTACCCATTCTAACCTATTTCGGCCGTGATTTTACTTCCATCACCAGTTGGCCTGCCCTTTTTGATTTAATCGGTCAGGCACTCAGCAATCCCGTCGTGGTCGTGTCGATGCTCGTTAGTTTATATAGCGCCGTCATCGACCCCCGCACCAAAGGTCTTTGTGATAAGGAGGAATAAGATGTTACGCTATCCCGTAGACTACGTTGGTATTACAAAACACTATTCGATCCTCCACCGAGGCATTGACCTCGGCTGGGAAACTACCCCCAACGTCCCCATTCTCGCCGCCGACGACGGCATCGTCGCTTCCTGCGGTATGGACTCGTCAAAAGCCCTCTACGTCGTGCTTCGCCACGAAATCAGTAACGGTTACTATTATACCTTATACTGGCATTTAAGCCGTATTTCGGTGGTGCGTGGGCAGGAAGTGAAGCAGGGCGAGAGCATCGGCGTGATGGGGCAGACGGGCAAGGCGACGGGCGTGCATTTGCATTATGAGGTGTGGCAAACGCCCCGCACGTACAGCGTGTGGAACCTCAAAGACAAGGCAAAATACGCCCTTGACCCGAAGAAGGTAACCTATCTTTTTGAGGGTCAGCGCCAAAGTCCCAAGACGAAAAACTTGCTGACGCCCCCAACGGGGGAATTGACCTTGAAAAATGAACCGCTTTACGTTTCATCTACCGCCAAGAAGAAGGCGGGGCGTGTATCGGGTGTCTATTACCGCTGGGATGAGAAGGTGGTAAACGGACGCATCCGCATCACCAACCAAAAGGAACGTGTGGGCGTTTCGGGGCAGGTAACGGGCTGGATCAAAAGCCGATAAAAAGGGGGGAACAGTGCTTGACAAAGCACTGTTCTTCTTTATATAATGAAAGCAAATTGAGTGATAAAGGAAGTTAAAAGATGAAGAAGTTACTCGCTTTGATGCTCACTTGTTTGCTTTTGTTTTCGGTTGTCGGTTGCGGAGAAACGGACAAGGCGGATACCATTGATAAGGTACTGACGGTGGCGCTGGATTGTTACAGTGCGCCGTATAGCTGGACGCAAACAGACGATACTAACGGCGCCGTGCCGATTAAGGACACCAAGCAGTACGCCAACGGCTACGACGTTATGATTGCCAAGCGCATCTGTGAGGCAAACGGCTGGCGTTTGGAAGTGGTGCAACTGAGTGCCGATGCGATGCTTTCAGCTCTGCAGGAGCGTCGGGTTGACTGCGTAATGACGGGCCTTTCCTTTGCCGAGAGCGAGGAGGCGATGGAGTGCGGGCCCTATTATTCGGCGCAAAACGTGTATTTGATTCCCAAAGACGGCAAGTATGCCAAGGCGGATAGCGTGGAAGACTTAAAGGGAGCCGTCATTTTATCGGGCAAGGAGAAGCTGGACGAGGTAGTAAAGGGCAACGCCGATGCGCTGTGTCTTGACCTGCCCACCGCCGAAACCTACGCCGTACTGCACGAGGACGTGATTATGAGCGAGTTTTCTGCCGAGCAGACGACCGATCTCGGCATCACCTTGCGCAAGACGTCGGAGGAGCTGGCGGTGAAGATCAACGCCGTGTTGCAGGAGATGACCAAGAGCGAGGCGGATATTATGATGACGCAGGCGATCGCCTTGTTGACCGTTTACGCCGAGTAAAGGAGAAGCCGTATGGGTTTAGAGTACGCCCTGAGAAAACTGAAAAGTCTGAACGTATCGGGGATGATGCAGGCCCTTTCTCGCCTGAAAAAGAAGACGGGTAAGAGCCGTGTGTGGCTCTTTTGGGATATCGTCGGATGTGCCCGCCGCCACGGTGCGGGATATATCGACTACGAAAATTGCGGACTGTATATGCGCTCAGAGGCCGAGCGTGCCACCTATTTAACGGGCGGGCGCAATAACGAGTTGTGGCGCAAGTATAACGACCCTGCCTTTCGTGGCCTGCTCGATGATAAGGTGGAGTTTGCCAAGCGTTTTGACGCCTTTTTCCACCGTGATTGGGTAGAAGTGGCTCAGGACACAAAAGAGCAGATGCTCGCCTTTATGGAAAAGCACCCCACCTTTTTGGTAAAACCTCGTGACGGCTGTTGCGGACGGGGTATTGAGTGGGTCAGGGTCGAGGGCGACCTGCCCACGCTTTATGAAAAATTACTCAATGAGTATGCGGGCTGGATCTGTGAAGAGCCCATCAAACAGCACGAGGAACTTTGCAAGGTATATCCGAAGGCGGTGAACACCCTGCGTGCCGTAACCATTCTCAAAGACGGCACCCCCAAACTCGTCTGCACCTATTGGCGCATCGGCGCCGAGGGCGAGAGCGTGGATAATTTCAACCACGGCGGTATGGTGGTACCGGTGGAGAGGGAAACGGGCAAGGTTTTACACGACGCCGTGAATAAAAAGGGCGAAATTTTTGCCAATCATCCCGCCACGGGCACGCCCATTTCGGGTTTTGTATTCCCCGATTGGGACAAGGCGCAGGCGCTGGTACTAAAAGCCGCCACCATTATCCCGCAGGTCGGGTACGTGGGCTGGGACGTCGCCTTTACCGACAAGGGTCCCTGCTTAGTCGAGGGCAACCCTTTCCCCGGCCACGACATTTATCAGCTCATCTGCCACACCGACAACGGTCAGGGCATTTTACCTTTATTCGCCGAAGGCGAATAAAATAACACTGAGGCCAACGGCATCAATATCACTTTTGCTCGGCAAAAATATCACTCCGACGATAGTCGGAATATCACTGAAACAGAGGTTAGTGTTGTGGGGGACAGCATTTTACGAAATAAGGCAAAGGAGTTTGCAAAGGCGGTTGTCTTTCTTTGCCGTGATATGAAGGCAAATCATAAGGAAGCGGTTTTGGTTAATCAACTGCTTCGGTCGGCTGCTTCGGTCGGCGCAAACTTGCACGAAGCGCAATATGCGCAAGGGAAAAAGGACTTCATTTCCAAACTTGAAATAGCACAAAAAGAGTGTTATGAAACCGAGTATTGGTTAGAACTTCTTTTTGAAACAGACTGCATGGATGAAGAGAGTTACAAATCTTTGCAAAACGATTGCGGTGTTATACGCAGAATGTTAATATCTTCACTGAAAACCGTAAAATCAAATCTTGAACAAAGATGATGAAAGGCACCTTCCGTTTGGAAGGTGCCAATGTGTTATTCGGCTTACAGCCGAGTGATATTGCTACGCAGTGATATTCGGCTTACAGCCGAGTGGTATTTGCTTCGCAAGTTTTCTTGCGGCGGCGACGGCGCTTTTTCTGAGGCGGAGCGTTTTGAGAGTCCTCCGTTTTCTCCTCGATCACACGGGAAACGGTCAGCAGCCGATCCGCCCATTTGACAAAGCGGAAGGTGATTTTTAACGCGTGTCCCTGCGAGCAGAGAAGGTCGCACTCGCTGTGGCGGGCGTCGGTATGCTTAATGGGCTCACAGATCAGTTTTTCCCCGCAAGAGGGGCAGTAGAGGGTGCTCACGCTCGCCAGCGCTTCTTCCTTGGTGGCAAAGGCTTCGCCCTTGCGCTCGTATCCGCCACGGCTGGGGGTAGGATAGTCGGCAAGGCCCTTTTTTATATCAAGATGCTTGCACACCTTGGCGGTGTTCAGGGCGTCGTTTAAGGCGTCGTGGGCGTCGAGGGCTTGTTCGCCGAGGGTTTCCATCACGGCAGTCAGGGAGTGCTGACGGTTTTCGTGGGCGATCTGCCCGTCGTAGATGACCTGCAAATCGTAGCAGGGGGGCAGAGGGCAGGAGATATTATGTAAGAGCATATTGGTGCGGAGCATGGGGATATCGTCGGGCCCCCAAGTGAAGATGATGCAATCTTCACCGCACCACTTGGCAAAATCCTCAAACGCCTCGGCAAAGGGCAGGCCTTGAATGAGGTCGTCATCAGTCAGCCCCGTAACACGGGCCACGTGCTTATGCATACGGGTATAATAGGCGGGACAAACCATCGTTTTATAAGAATCTACCACCGTCATCGCTTCGTCCACCTTGGCGGCGCCGATCTGAATGATCTCGCCCACCAAGGACACCGGCTTTTTCACCATCCGCTTGGGGTGGGGCGGTTGATTCCATTCTAAGTCGAGTATGATATAGTGCATAGTGTACTCCTTGCTTTCAATAGTCCCATTATACCGCAATTTTCGACATAAAACAAGAGCAGAGGAAGCCTCTGCTCTTACTTTTTTTATTCTTCGCCCAAAGTACCGTCGGCACGTCTGCGGTAATAGTCATCGCCCCAGGCATTGATGCGGTCAAACCACGCCTCGTTATCCTTCTCGTCGGGCCACAGGGTCAGCAGCTCGAAGGGGGTGGTAGCCGAGCGGTTGACAAGGAAATGGCCGCAGCCTGCGGGAATGTAGACAACGGTGCCCTTTCTCATGACTTCCTTCTCGCCGTCGAGGTACAGATCCGCCTCACCGGCCAGACCGATATAGATTTCCGCCTTCTCGTGCTTTGAGCCGAAGGAACGGCCGTCGGCATCAATTTCAGCGGTGTTTTTCTTCGGGTTAACGGTGCCGTGGTTTACGTTGATGCAGGGCTCGCCTGCCATCTTGCTGTCGAGCATCAGACGGCTTTCATAGTTAGGCTTACCAAAGCCCATAACCTCGTCCGAGTGCCAGATATAATGTCTGCTCATAAATGGATTGCCTCCCATAATTGTAATATCTTCATTATTATCCTAAACGTTGGCTTTGTCAAGGTTTTTCGGAAATTTTCCAGTCGATTCGACCCAAACCCCGCTCCTCTAAAAACTCGTTACAACGGCTGAAATGCCGACAGCCGAAAAACCCCCGATACGCCGAGAGCGGAGAGGGGTGTGCCGCCTCCAAAACGAGATGATGACGGTTGGTAATGAGCGCTTTTTTGGCACGGGCGGGCGCTCCCCACAGCAAAAAGACGATGGGCGCTTCCCGCTCGTTAAGTGCCTTAATAACGGCATCGGTAAAGGTCTGCCAGCCAAGCTCGGCGTGGGAAAGGGGCTGATGCTCCCGCACCGATAATATACTGTTTAAGAGCAGTACGCCCTCGTTCGCCCACTCGGACAGGTCGCCGTGCTCGGGCATGGGCAGGCCTAAATCGTCCAGCCGTTCTTTATGGATATTACGCAAAGACGGCGGGATATCCACCCCTTTGGGCACCGAAAAGCACAGCCCGTGCGCCTGCCCCGGCCCGTGATAGGGGTCTTGCCCCAAAATCACCGCCTTGACTTTATAATAGGGCGTGGTGCGCAGTGCGTTAAAGACCTGCTCGGGCGGCGGATAGCAGGTGTTGGTGCGATATTCCTGATGTAAGTCCTTGATGAGTTTTGTAAAATAGGGCGCCGTCAGTTCTTTTGCGAGCACTTCGTCCCATTCATTGTAAAAGGTAATCATATTACGTCCCCGACCAATACATGATCAGCCCGTGCGGTAAGACTTTGCACAGCAGGCGGTAGAATTTATAAAAGAGGGTGGGGGTGTAGATGCCCCGCCCGTGATAAAGGGCACGCATCGAGCCCTTTGCCACCTTGTCGGCATAGCAACGGGGCAGACCCTTTTCGAGGGCGTGGCTTTTGCCGACGATCCCGCCCGCCTGGAAAAACTCGGTATTCATCGGGCCGGGGCAGACGGCAAGCACGCCGATCCCCTCTTTTTTCAGTTCCCGACGCAGTACCTTCGAAAAATGCAGGAGATAGGCCTTGGTCGAGCAATACACCGCCATACGGGTGTTGGGCGCAAAGCCGGCAATCGAGCAGACGTTGAGAATGTTACTGCCCCGATTCATATAGTTAAGACACAGATGGGTGAGCAGGGTGGTGGCTTCCACGTTTAGGTGAAGCATATTCGCCTGGCTCTCGGCGTCCATCTCACAAAAGGCGCCCACCGTACCGCACCCCGCGTTGTTGATGAGCAGGGATATGGTCGGTTGTTCTTGTTTTAGCCACTCTGAGAGCGTGTTTCTGTCCTCGGCCAAGGTTATATCGAGAGCGAGAGGGACGATGTCCTTGTTAGGATAGGTTTCTTTCAGACGCATCAGACGGTCTTGGCGCCGAGCGATGAGCACGATACGGTCAATTTTCTCATCACGGGCGAGTAAGGAGAGGTATTCCTCGCCCAGCCCCGCCGAAGCACCCGTTAATATGGCAATATTCATAAAATGCACCTTTCTTTTTGTATAGGTATAGTGTATAATAAATTTCAGCAAAGCACAAGGAGTTTTTATGAACCGCTATTTCGGAGACAAAACCTTTTATAAAAAGGTACTGACGGTGGTGTTGCCCATCATCGTGCAACAACTCATTACCAATTTCGTAGCCCTGCTCGATAACGTTATGGTGGGGCAGACGGGCACCTACCCGATGTCGGGCGTGAGCATTGCCAATCAGTTGTTGTTCGTGTACATTCTCTGTATTTTCGGCGCCATTTCGGGCGCCGGCATTTTCAGTGCGCAGTATTTCGGCGACGGCAATCAAGACGGCGTCCGTTACTGCTTCCGCTATAAGGTGTGGGCAACGCTGATTTTGACGGCGCTTGCCATCGCTCTGTTTTTACTCTGCGATACTCCGCTCATATCCGCCTATCTCAACGGCACCCCGGAGCAAAATGCCCAAACGCTTGTTTTCGCAAAGGACTATCTTCGCATTATGCTCATCGGGCTGTTGCCCTATGCCCTAACGCAGGTTTACGCCTCCTCGCTTCGGGAAACGGGGCAAACGCTCGTGCCGATGGTGAGCGGCCTTGTGGCGGTGGGCGTTAATTTATTACTGAACTATCTGCTTATTTTCGGCAAATGCGGTTTGCCCGCCCTCGGCGCATCGGGTGCGGCGATCGCTACCGTCATTTCCCGCTTTACCGAACTCGGCGTGATTGCGTTCTGGACGCACCGCAACGCCGAGCGCCATCCCTTTATCAAGGGCGTGTACCGCAGTCTTGCCATTCCCCGAGAGGTGGTAGGGCGGATTACCAAAAAGGGTCTGCCTTTGCTCTTTAACGAGAGTTTTTGGAGCATGGCGATGGCGATGATGGTGCAGTGCTATTCCTTGCGTGGGATCGAGGTGGTCGCCGCCTATAATATCAATTCCACCATCAGCCATCTCTTTAACGTGGTGGCGCTGGCGATGGGCAATGCCATTGCCATTTTGGTCGGACGCCGTCTGGGCGAGGGCGATATGACAACGGCTCGGGACGAAAACCGCAAGCTCACCGTCTTCGGTCTGCTCTTGGCAACGGGCGTGGGGCTGGTGATGGCAGGCTGTGCCAAATTCTTCCCGATGCTTTACGATACCACCGATGAGATCAAGCAAATGGCAACCGGCTTTATTGTAATTGCCGCCGCCTATCTGCCCCTTATCTCCTTTATCCATTCCGCCTATTTCACCCTGCGCTCGGGCGGACGCACGGGGGTAACGGTACTCTTCGACAGCGTCTATTCCTGGTGCGTGTATATCCCCGTGGCCTATCTGTTATCGGCGCATACGAGTTTGCCGATCTTAGCCGTTTTCGCTATCGTGTCGGGCACCGATTTGTTTAAGGCGAGCATCGGCTACATTCTCATTAAAAAGGGCGTCTGGCTCAACAATATCGTAAACTAAAAAAAGAGAGTGGTTAGATAACCACTCTCACTTTTTTTATGTTAAAGTAAGCAAACGCTTTCATTGCCTGCTCATCAATAACCTCGCCGCACATAATAATCGGTATGGCGGGCGGGCAGTAGACACTCGGCTGGGCAAGAACACGCCCCAAAGCCTGCTCCACTGCCACCTCTTCAAAGGGCGAGAGCATCGCCTTGCGAATACTCATCGCGCACTTGGGCGTATGCGGTGCGGGCGGGGCAGTGAGAATCGGCGCACGTGCCGGTAGGGCAAGAGCCTGCGCCACGTCGGACAAATCCTCCTTATCGCCGGGCATCAGCACGAGATAGTCTTCATCGGCAAACTCACATTCGATATGGTTGTTGCGTAATATTTCTGCCAATTCCAATCCCGTATAGCCGTAGGACTTGGGCGCAAGGGTGAGTTTCATCGGCTCATCGCCCACGCTCTCAAAGGGCAGGTCGGGGAAAGAAACGGCGGGAGAAAAATGCTCCAACAGCGGATTAACCGCATCGAGCGACTGCAAGATGAGATAGGACGGACTGGTCGAAGCAAAGAGCGCCAGCGCTTCCTTTGCCCCTGCGGGGTTTTTCAGATGCAGATAGGCTCCGCCCGTGAGTACGGGAAGGGTCTTGTGCGCACTGTCGCAACACATATCCGCCCCCAAGTCCATCGGATGGCGAGAGGGACGCAAAAAACGCAGGTAGGCGCCGTGTGCGTTATCCACAAGCAGTAACATACCCTTTTTATGGCAACGCTTTGCAAGGGTGTAAATATCGGCCATATTTCCGAGGTAATCGGGGCTGGTGATATAAAGGGCGTCGGCATCGGCGAGAGTGTCAAGGTTGCCGTCCCACCAGATAACGTCTAAATCAAGAAGCGCTGCCGCCGATAAAAAGGCGGTGTGAACGGTGCGGGGGGCGAGGATACGCCGTGATTTACCGAGCGTTGCCAAATGCAGCATCGCACGGATACACAGGCTCGACCCCTCGGTGGAATAAAAGGTGGGGCAGCCAAAGAGAAGAGAAGCATTTTTCTCGCTCTCGGCAATCACACCCGAGGCGTGATGCAGACTGTCCGCCCCCGCTATTTCGGTAATATCGAGCGCTTCACAGCCCAAAGGCCCCACGCCCTTATGCCCCGGCATATGCAGACGGTGGGCGTGATAGGCTTTTACAAAATCACAGATGGGCGTGGTCATTGGGTATCTCCCAGAGCCTTGGCTACCGCTACCATAATGGCACATTCCATACGCTTACGGAAAAGTTTACAGCCGTATTCGTAAATACCCGTAATCTTGCCGGTAGCGTGGTAGGCGTTGGCGGCGCAACCGCCCGAGCAGTAGAGTTTCGCCCAGCAGTCCTTACAATCGGGACGGGCGTAAACGTTGCACTTCATAAAATCATCCTGCACGGCGGTGTTGGTAACACCCTGCCAAATGTCGCCCAATTTGAAGGCTTCGTCGCCGACGAATTGGTGGCAGGGATAGAGCTCGCCCGAGGGGGTAACCGCCATATACTCGGTACCCGAGCCACAGCCCGAGATGCGCTTGTAGATACAGGGCCCGCCCGCTAAATCGATCATATAATGATAGAAGGTAAAGGGCCGTCCTGCCCGTTCCTCTTTGAGCATCAAGCCTGCCAATTTTTCGTATTGCTCCATAACGATGGGCAAATCTTCCTCGGTCAGCGCCTCGGGAGAAGCGGGGTCGCACACGACCGGTTCCATGCTCAGTTCTCGGAAACCTAAATCGAGCATCGTCTGAATATCGTTTAGAAAATCGGGGTTGTGATGGGTAAAGGTGCCACGCATATAGTAGTTTTTCCCGCCGCGCGCCTGAGCAAGTTCCTTGAATTTGGGTACGATGCGGTCAAACGAGCCGTTGCCGGCATAGTCTACACGGAAGCGGTCGTGCACCTCTTTGCGCCCGTCAAGGCTGAGCACCACGTTGCTCATTTCCCGATTGGCAAAGTCAATGACGTCTTTATCAATCAGCAC
>JAZOCX010000121.1:0-1975 GCA_045596725.1 Eubacteriales bacterium | reverse complement strand
ATACACCACTCTCTTAACCGAAGGTAGGCTCAACGCACACCTTCACGAAATCGACGCACAAGCCAACGAAATGGCAGAAGCCATAGTTGCTAACCTTGCCTACGAACGCGGCATAGACGAAGAATTAAAGGCTTCTGATGCCCTCAAATGGGTTACCGAGATGAACAACATCAAGGCAAGTGCGGAAGAAATCGTATTGCGGGAGGTGGTCTATCAATGAAGTCGATCATCAACGAACTTTGGCACGGCAACATAATTCCCAAAGAGGATAGCCGAACCAACTCAAAGGAAATGAAAGAACTGCTTGGCTATATGTCACGTCACCACGAGGACTTGGAGAAAAGCTTCACGAATGAGCAGCAAGAGTTGTTCGAAAAGTTCCACGATTGTTGGAGCGAGTATATGAGCCTTGGCGAAGCGGCAATCTTTGAGTATGCTTTTAAGCTTGGGATGCAGATTGCGATAGAATCATTAACTGAATTATTTAAGGCGGCGAGGTTTATCCTTGCCGCCTTTTAACTTGGTGCCCAAATAAACCCCCGGTTTTACCGGGGGAGCAGGAAAAGAGCGGAGCAACAATAAAGAGGGCGAGCTACAAGCAAGCCCGAGATGAAAAAGGTTGAAAAGAGCTAAACCTCCGAGTATAATGAACATGGTTTGATGCCGTATTACAAAATACAAGGAGGTTTAACAAATGATAGAAAAGAACGAGATAAAAAGCACAGCACACAGCAAATACAGGTGTCAGTATCACATAGTGTTTGCCCCGAAATATCGCAGAAAAGAGATATATGGTCAGTTAAGGAGAGATATCGGAGAAATACTAAGAAAGCTATGTGAGCAAAAAGGAGTAGAGATCATAGAGACAGAGGCGTGCCCGGATCACATCCATATGCTTGTAAGTATCCCGCCCCATATAAGTATAGCACAATTTATGGGATATCTCAAGGGGAAAAGTAGTTTAATGATATTTGATCGGCATGCAAATTTGAAATATAAATATGGGTCAAGACATTTTTGGTGCCGGGGATATTACGTAGATACGGTAGGAAAGAACAAAAATGCGATTGCGAACTATATTAAAACTCAGTTGGAAGAAGATTACGCAATGGATCAAATTAGCATCAAAGAGTTCACCGACCCGTTCACGGGTGGCAAGAATAAGTAGGCAAAAATAGACAGCCGCACGTGAGCGGCTGCCTGAGATTGTAATGCGGTGTCAAACTTTCTGTGCCCCTTTTAGGGGCTAAGCCTGTATTTGCCCCTTATAGGGGCTGTGCAAACCACCGGTTGAACCGGTGGTTTTGATTAAGCAAAATTAATCGATGTCTTTGTTAACGATTTGAGGCGGCTCAGTAAGCAAAGCAGGATTTTCGATATGCTTTCTCCAATATTTGAACGCAGTTGCGTATTGGAATCCGTCGCAGATTCTTTCGTCAGTAACTACTTTCATATCAATTACTTTTTTTGTGGAAATATTGCCTTTATGGTCTAACGAAGTTACACGGCGTTTTGTCCCGTAGGAAACAAAGACGGGAAGATTTCCGAAGTTATACAGATGATGGTAGATCGGTTTGATGCCCAATGACCCCATGCTTGTAATGATCATAGACCCCCAAAATGGCAGCGCATCCATCAAAGCTTTGGGGCAAAGTCCCCAATAGTCAAGCGCATTGATCAATCTTACCGTCCAACGGAAGGGAAGACGTGGAAATTTGCGAAAAAATCCACTGACCTTATCGGTGCCGGCTGCTGCGCCGTTGTCAGAGTTAATCGAGGAAACCGCGGCATTAAATTTGTTATAGATGTCAAAAACCGTGTCGGTAGGATCAAATTTGACTTTGATACAGGTTTCGGGTGCATCTAAGGTCATCGCCTTTTTGACTGTCATAATAACCTCGATATCATGTCGAGAATAGATTCGCTGCCCGCTGACGAATCGGTTAAGATAGGGATACATTGCTACGGTTCGGAC
>JAZOCX010000120.1:0-6025 GCA_045596725.1 Eubacteriales bacterium | reverse complement strand
CATGCGATTTCTTTGAATTTGACGCAATCGGACAAGACGCTTTTTGAAGATATCGAAAGCATCTTTTTCCGCATCGGTAAAGTCCTTGATAAGCACTTCACCAGCAGCCATTTCCAACACTTCGTGATCGGAAAGGGTTTTGGTGCGGGGCTGGGATTGTGAATATTCAATGATGTTGCCATCATCGTCAAGTATTTTCACACCTGACTTTATGGCTTCTACGAATTCGTCATACGAAGAATATCCATAGTTTTCCCAATTATATCCGAGCTGGTCGCTTCCTGATGTTCCGCCATCCATGTCATTAACTCGACCTGTTGTTCCTGCGTTCTCAGAGCCACCATTATACCAACCGTCTCGTCCTCTGTCATCCCAAAAGCTCTTAGCCCACGTATCAGGCATTTCTCTGCTTTCGTTAGTTCCATCCCTAAACTCCTTTGTTGTGTCATTAACTACGTCTATATTTCCGTTGAGCGACAACACGTGTTCTATGTTGCCGGTTAAATAGCCGGAAGCAGTTACCAAATATGCATTATCCGCTGTACGGACTATTGTATTGGCTGTTTCTCCGTCTTTTAAATGCGAAGTTTTATTGGCATAAGAACGAAGAAATACGCTCGCTTCTCCACTATTCTTGGGGTAATTGATATCGTCTCGGATATCTTTTCGGTTAATATAGCTTCTCGGTTGCGATTGAACAATATCCTCATCCGCACTATCAAGGGCTTGTTCCTCTTTGGGGTTAAGAATTTCCGCAACCTCATTATAACGAGTGCGCTTTTGGTCAAGCTCCGCTTGCTTAGAGAAAGGCTCCGCAATGAGCTTTTCCTGCGACAATTCGTTTTTCAAGGGTAGCGATTGTTCCCTTGTCGGCTTCAAGGCGCTCCTTTGCGGCTCTTACTGCGGAAGTATGGGCACGGCGCAAACTCTCCAGTTTCTTAATATCGGTATCAAGCTGTACTTGCTCCATAATCAGCGGACTACCGGAAGCAAGAGCTTTAACCTCTGCTGCGGAAAGGGTTTTGGTGTGGGGCTGGGATTGAGTATTTAGGTCGTCGTTATTGCTACTGCTTTCTCCAGAAAGTCTGTTTCTTTCGGAAGATAATTCACCGTTAGCATCCAATTCAACATTTCCTGCGCCTGCTCCTCTGTTTTCAGCATCAAGAAAATGCACAGAGCGCAGTTTTTGGAAACTCCGCCAATCTTTAATCCTTCTGCGATAGTCTTGAACGTCTCCGATAACGCCATCCTTGAATACCTCCATAATATAGTCTGCTTTTTCAGGTTGTTTCGCAGGGTCTAAACGATCAATTACACCAAAGGACGTTTCATCCAAGTTTTCAAACTCATATAGATTATCGTGTGCAAATGTGTAATCCATACGCTGCGCTTCGTCAAATTTGCCGCCGTATTTCGCCATGCGATTTCTTTGAATTTGACGCAATCGGACAAGACGCTTTTTGAAGATATCGAAAGCATCTTTTTCCGCATCGGTAAAGTCATTGATAAGCACTTCATCGGTGGCCATTTCCAACACTTCGTGATCGGAAAGGGTTTTGGTGCGGGGCTGGGATTGGATATCGCCATCATTGCGAGTTGCGGTCATTGTAGTTCTTCGATTGTTGCCAGTAGCGCCTGATATACTTCCTCCGGCTTCATTTCGTAATTCTTCTCTGAAAGCTTGTCCAAAAATAGTAGAAGTTCCTCTAAGGTTTCTATCGAGCTGATTACTGTCAGTCTGTCCTCTTTTGGCACCTTCATCATAATTAGCAACTTCGCTAATTTCACGCTCTGCTCTTCTGTCAATGTGCGCGCCATCAATACCATTCCTTTCATCATACTGTTCTCTTGATAATTCACAACACATCCGTCTTCTGTCTTTTCGAAGTAGCGCACTTTGCCAAACCTTACAAAGCGCCTTACCTCGCCTACAAGGGCGGAACCATCCGACCAAATTAAGAACTGGGTCTCAGTTTCACTATATTTGCTGCGTTTATTCTGCTTCTTAGTATTCTCGTCTTTAAGATACTGTCTTGGCTATCCCGGCCGCTTAGGCTTATTCGTGATACTGCTCGTAATATACTCGCCGTATGTCTCCCTTCACTTGATTGCGAGTTTTTCTGTCGAACCAACCAGCCGCTTTCGCCTGCTCTATGTTCCGAGGATACTTGCCCTTCATCTGTTCCCAAAACTCCCAAGTATCCTGCAAGCTTTTCGGAATTTGCACCTTGTTCCCGTAGGCCGTTTTCACTTCGATCAACGGTTGATACTTTTCTTCCTTCCAGTAGCTCGGCGTCTGTACTGCCATTGTTTTCATCTCCTATTTCATCAGAATGGGGGCGAGGCTGACGGCTTATTCTGTCTGCATCTTCTCCAGTATCTGCGCCGCTATCTGTTCCTTTTCTGCGCTGCTTTTGCCTTTCATTGGCAGTATAGTCTGCAAAATCATGCCGTTTGACATACCCCTGGCCACGCATAATCTCAATAGTTTCGAGCGCATATCTAATTTCCGATTCGATTCCTTCTGCATTGATTATCAACTCCTTTGCATGTGACATATTTGTTTCATTGCTGTCTTTGAACTTATTTAATCTTTTATAGCGCAAGGATTACCTGCCATGCCGCAAGCAGGAGACCTAACACCGTGAGAATGGTAACGAGCAAGTTATTCTGCTCAGAATAGATCATCGTTAAATCCCCTTCCAAAAGCTCTAAGAGGTATTTAACCTGCTCAACGATGGGGACAATATGCTGGCTTGTCAAGAGCACCGAGCTAAGCTCACCAATTTCGGCAATCTGCGTCTGTTCCACCTTTTCAAGCACCATAATGATCTTTCGTCTCAGTTCACGAGTCTCACGGATTCTCTTATAGTAGGAAATAAACTTTTTATTTTTGTATTCCGTCTGAAATGCCAACACCTCGTTGATGAGCGCACGCATAATCATAGTAAATTCTACTGAGAACAAAATGCCGTGGTTCACCGTCAAAGGACAATCTTCCATATAGAAATACGGATTTAATCCCTTGTAAATGTCGGTACCGAATTGAGTTTGGCGGTCAAGATACGCCTGCTGACGAGGCGTTTTCAGTAAATTGATAAAAAGGAAGGATTGCCTGCTCGCATAGATGCGCATAAAATCACGGCTTCCCCAATTATTGGAAAGGCGCTCACGGGCAAGTTCCTCAGGCACAAACTCATACCCCTCATCACCCGTCATAAGTCCATACAAAAGTTTTGACTCCTTCTCTTCAATCTCTTGCAGATTTTTGAGATCCCCGAATTTGGTAACCTCGCATAAATAACTCGATTCAATGTGCGGAGCAATACCCAGCAGATTGGCTAATTTATCAGCAAGCGCCGAGCAGGAGATCATCTCGCCGTTAAAATCATACTCACGGTTTACCCTCGATTGGCGAATACCGATCACCTGATCCGAAGAAATGCCTTTTATGCCGTAATGAAAAGAAAGTGCGATGATGTTCGACTCCTCAAAATAAGAAATCATCGCACAAAATCCACTCATCCCCGCACCCTTCAAGTCGGGGCAAATCGCATCCAAAAATACACGGTGTGTCTGATAGGTCTGCCCACCGCCGTGCAAGAAGCGCTGCACCGTCTGCATATCGGTTATGTAGGGATTATCAAAGACCTTATTTTCGTCGTAAACAGTAACCGCATTAAACGCTTTTTTTACACGACTGATAAATGCCTCTCCCGCATTAAATTTGCCCGAATAATAAAAGGAATGCGAAACGTTTATGTTCATATCCTGCATCATAAAACGCCCTCCAAAATTCAACATTTTTCTACACGCCATTATACCACAGGAGTCATAAACATTCAACAAAAAATATACAGGGTATCCCATCGGGATACCCTGTATATTGGTGGACGATACAGGACTCGAACCTGTGACCCTTTGCACGTCAAGCAAATGCTCTACCAACTGAGCTAATCGTCCATGCCTGCTTATTATACCGATTACGCCCTGAAATTGCAAGTCTTTTTTTGATTTTTTTCAATTTTTTTAAGTTGTTGCATACAATGCCATAGGAGGTGATTGCCGTGTCATCGTGCCGAATCAGTGATTTCTGCGAAAAAGAAGTCATCAACTTAACCGACGGCGCCCGACTTGGTTGCGTAAGCGATATCTTATTCGATCCCGAATGCGGGAAAATACTCGCTATTATCGTACCGGGGCGCAAGGATTCTTTTTTTGACCGTGGTTGTGAATATGAAATTCCGTGGTGCGATATTGAACGGATCGGTGATGACTTTATCTTTGTTCGCTTTTGCCCACCGCTTAAACCGCCCTGCAAGAAAAGAGGATTTTTCTAATAAAAAACGGATACTGCGAAAGCAGTATCCGTTGGCGCGCTGTAAGGGATTCGAACCCCTGACCTACTGGTCCGTAGCCAGTCACTCTATCCAGCTGAGCTAACAGCGCAATTTTTCGTGCTCAAATATAATAGCACAGAAAAATAATAAAATCAATACCTTTTTGAAAAAAATTTGTTTTTTGTCAAAATAGTCGCAAAATGAGCAGTAAAGCCAGCCCAGGCAAGCCTAAAACCGCTGATAACACCACCGAGGCGACGCTATACCCCAATTCCATGCCAATCAGATTGACGCCCCAAAGGCCGGCCAATCCCGCCAGCGAGGAAAATATGACGTACCGTTTTTTCATAAGCAGCCAGATCAGCAGGCAAATCAGAATTATGCCGCCGACCACCAGCCCGATATAAAGCAAAATGTCCTTCATTTTTATCACCCGTTGCATTGTATGTTTGTCCGCCACATATTATGAAGGGGGGTGAAAAAATGTTCGTAAAAACTTTTCGCCTGCGCCGCCTGCCCGTGCTGATTCTGGTAGCGGCGTTGGCCTGCAGTATGGGATTAGGCGCATCCCGCCTGTTCGGCAGCCCGAAAATCATAGCCGTAACCGCAACAAACGCCACCGATAATGCGGGGCGCATTGCCTTTCTCGGCGGCTTCGGCTGGCAGGTGGAAGAAGAACCGCATGAAATCCTGGAGATCGTGATTCCCTATGAATTTGATGCCGTATATGAACAATATAATCAACTGCAACTGTCCCAAGGATACGATCTGACCCGCTGGAAAGGCATGACCGCCAAACGCTACACCTATCGCATCACCAACTATCCAAATACGCAGGACGAGGTGTTCGCCAATCTGATCGTATGCAAGGAACAAATCATTGCCGGCGACGTATCCAGTTTGTCCCTGCAGGGATTCATGCACGGGCTTGCCTACGAAAGACAATAAAGTAAAATATGGTAAAATTGCTTGACAAGCAAGATTTCAAGTGCTATTATTAATATGGTAATAACGACACGGCACTCACAGCTCACATTAGTGTAAGTCCCCCTGTCCGAAAGGCTCGACTTACTCGATGTGAGTTTTTTCATTGTCGGGACGTTAATATCACAATTCTCCGGAGGTAACAAAACAATGACCGGTACAGATCTATGCTTCAACGCTGAAAAGGGTTATGGCTTCATCGCCAACGATGAAGGCGGCGAGGATGTCTTTGTTCATTTCTCTGCTATTCAGGTAGAGGGATTCAAGACTCTCAATGAGGGTCAGAAGGTTTCCTTCGAAACTGAGCAGGATCCTAAGAACGCAAGCAAACTGCGTGCGGTAGATGTAATTCCCCAGTAATTCGAACCTTACATAAAAGGACGGAGCTATCACGGCTCCGTCCTTTTATATTGACAATTTTCGATTCGTCTTTTATACTATATTATAGTATATAGGAGGTCGTTATTATGGATATGGAAAAATGCGCTCAAATTTTCCGGGCATTGGGAGATGCGTCACGCATACAAATTCTCGCCCTTCTTAACAGCGGCGAATCATGCGGCAACGATCTGCTGGCCAAGCTCTCCATCAGCCAATCCACCCTTTCGCATCACATGAAAATATTAACCGAATCCGAACTGGTCATACCCCGCAAGGACGGCAAACGCACCTATTACTCCGTTGCCCCTGCCGCCGCCGAA
>JAZOCX010000119.1:0-2957 GCA_045596725.1 Eubacteriales bacterium | reverse complement strand
GTTGTTTGGGCGCACTGGCAGTTATTTTGCTGCTGGGTTTGATTTTGAATATCAGCCGTCTCAACGGCGATGAAATCGGCCGAACGGTTGCCCGCATCACCTACGGTTTGGGCGATAAGCTCGACGAGGTAACCGGCATTGGATTTACCGAAGGCGAGAGCAAGGTCGTTGCCCCCTTTAAGGACGGTATCGTGGCCATTGCCGATGACCGTATTAAGGTTTATGATGCATCGGGTCTTGCCTTTACCAACGATCAGTTGGTCATGGATTCGCCCGCTCTTGCCGTTTCTTCCCGCCACATTTTGGTTTTTGACCGTGGCGCAAAAACGGCGGTGGTGTACGATAGTTTTAAGCAAAAGGCTAAGTTTGCTACCGACCGTCCGATTATCGACGCTGGATTAAGTGAAAGCGGTGCCGTCATTATTGCCCACAAAACCGAAGGCTATAAATCACAGTTGACGGTGTATGACAACGCATATCGGGAACGCTATAAATGGTATTCCTCCGACGTCTACGTTACCGCTACCGCCGTGTACGGTCTGCCTACTCATTTTGCCTGTGCCGGTGTAAGCCTGAATGAAGAGGGCGTATCCTGCGAGGTTATGTTTTTCCACCCCGACGTAGAAGGCCCCACCTCCCGTGTTTCGGTTGCCGGCAATTTTGTGTATGACCTTAAATTCATCAACGGCAACACCGTCGTTTGCATTACCGATCAGGGCTATTTCGCGCTGGATATTACCAATGGTAATATCCGTTACAGCGGTTCGTTTAGCCAAAACACGCTTGGTTGCTTTGATCTGTCCGATTCCTATATGGTTTTCGGCTTGCTTGGTCGAGGCGGGAACGGCTATGAATTGATTGCCGTTTCTCTGTCTTCGGGCGCTGAAACCACCTATTATCTCTCCGGTGCGCCCGACAGCGTTGCGGCATTTGGACAGACGGTGTATGCGATGCATTCGGGCGAGATCTACCGTATGGCCGATGAACCCGTGTTGGTGGGTGAGGTACAACGTGGAGAGTACCGCATTGATACCGCCAAAAACGGAAGACTGATCGCCTTTACCAACAAAGAAATTCGTTATGTTCGATAAGGAGGACAATTATGAATTATATGCTTGACCTCATTCTGGTCGCCGTTGTGGTGATCTTTGCCGTGGTCGGCTGGCGCCGTGGTTTTTTCAAGTCGGTGTCGGGTCTGCTCGGTATTGTTGTAGCTGTTGCTCTCGTTTCGGCATTTTCCACTCCCGTCGGCAAGATGGTTGACGAGCAAATGGTTCGTCCTTGGGCGGTTGAGCAGGTCATTTCCGCAACGGGCGAGGATTTTACGGCAGATACCCCCTTGTCCAGCCTTGATATTGTTTCTCTGAATAACACGCTGTCCGAGAAATTCGGCATTGACGTATTGGGAAGCGAAATTGCCTCTATGTCCACCGTTGGCGAATACGCCGAGCATCTGGTTGAGAAAAGCGGTATTACCGTAACCATCAGCAACGCCATTGCCGTGATCGGCATCTTCCTGGTTGCTTCGGTGTTAATGTGGTTACTCTCACTGCTGATCGTTCCGCTGATGAAAAAGAGCCTGAAATTCTTTGACGGTACCCTTGGCATTGTCATGGGTCTTATCACCGCCGCTATTGTTCTATTTGTTATTTCTACCGCCGTCGGTATTTACGGCAGTACTCCCCAAGGCGCCGCTTTCAGTCCCGAGGAAGTGGATAAAACCTTGTTGTTTAAGTATGTACATAATATCAATCCCATCAAGGATTGGTTTACTATATAAGGAAAAGAGATGTTAAGGTATGTTTAAGCACCTACCAAACTGTATCACGGTTTTGCGCATATTACTTACCCCGCTTTTTGCTTGGCTGTATATGACCGAGCATTTGTATTGGTCGTTTGCCGTCCTTGCCGTTATTATTATCTCGGATCTGGTGGACGGGTATATTGCCCGCAAATATCATTTGGAAAGCAAATTCGGCGCCCTGCTTGACCCCTTTGCCGATAAACTGGCGCAGATCACCATCGTGGTGTGTTTGTATCTGAAAGCCATCGCCCCGCTGTGGTTTATGCTGGCGCTGATTTTCAAGGAAGCCTGTCAGCTGGTTTTGGGCTTTATTTGCTTAAAAAAGAAGGTCGAGGTTCAGCCGGCGCAATGGTACGGTAAGTTGGGTACGGCATTGTTTTATATTGTTATTTGCTTTAACTTTGTCTTTGTGCCTATCATTGACATTCCGCCCGTCATTCTTCAAATTTTATTTGGTGTCGCCACCTTTGCACTCTACTTTGCCTTCTTAAACTATATCATTATTCATCTGCAAGTATACGTTAAGCAGAAGAAAGAACAGGAACCCAACATTGGATAATAAGATGCTCTGTGTAAAATGCAAAAAACGCATGGCCGTCGTCTTTGTTGCCCGTATGGAAAACGGGGAAACCAAGAACGAAGGCTATTGCTTAAAATGCGCCCGAGAACTCGGACTGGCACCCGTTGACGATATGCTCGCCAAAATGGGCATCTCGGCCGATGAGTTCGACGCCATGTCGGCAGAAGTTGCCGAGATGATGGGTCAAGACGGCGATTTTTCCGAGGGTGGCGCTCCTTCGATGCCCTTTTTCAATAATATGGTCGAGTCGACAGAGGGCAAGGAAAAGGATAAAAAGAAATCCAAGCATAAGTTCTTGGATCAGTATTGTATTAATTTGACCGACCGTGCCCGCCAAGGCAAGCTGGATAAGGTCATCGGCAGGGAAGAGGAGATTTACCGCACGATACAGATCCTCTGTCGCCGTTCCAAGAACAACCCCTGCTTAATCGGTGAGCCGGGTGTCGGTAAAACGGCGATCGCCGAAGGCTTGGCAACCCGTATCGCTAATGGCAACGTCCCCGCCAAATTGCGTGATAAGCAGGTCTTTTTATTAGATTTAACGGCACTTGTCGCCGGTACGCAATTTCGTGG
>JAZOCX010000118.1:0-8058 GCA_045596725.1 Eubacteriales bacterium | reverse complement strand
TAATGGAAGAGCCGGTGGTGTAGGCATCACTTAAATCCACAAACTTAAACTCCCAGCTCGACCACAAAATAACCTCTTCGGCAAAGCGGGACAGATGCATCATTACAATAGAAAGATTGGATAATAATTCTACGGCAAAATCACGGTCGGACACGCCGTCGAGCGAGTTTTTGCAGATATCGTCAAAGCCCAGCTTTTTGGCTTCGAGCATACGGTCGGTCGCATAGGTGGTACCTGCAAGGGCACAGCAACCGATGGGCGAAGTATTTAAGCGCTTACGGCAAGAAATAAGACGGTCGATATCCCGCAAGAGCATCATCGCATAGGCCATCAAATGATGCCCGAAGAAGATGGGTTGCGCACGCTGTAAATGGGTATAGCCCGGCATAACGGCCGTTTTATACTCGTCCGCCTTGTCGGCTAAGATACCGATAAATTCCTTTAAGGAAGCCGTCATCGTATCGATCTGCCCACGCAGATACATCCGCAGATCCAGTGCCACCTGATCGTTACGGCTACGGGCGGTGTGAAGCTTTTTGCCCACGTCACCCAGACGCTTGGTCAGCACCTCTTCGACGAACATATGGATATCTTCACAACCCATATCGATGGGCAACAGCCCGCTTTCGATATCGGCAAGAATACCGCTCAACCCCTCAATGAGCTGATCGGCCTCGGCCTTGGTGATGATATCGGTGGCACCAAGCATCATGGCGTGTGCCATACTGCCGGTAATATCTTCCTTATACATACGGCTGTCAAAGCCGATGGAGGAATTAAAATCATCCGCTAATTTTTCAGTTGCGCCGTCCGTACGTCCGGCCCACAGTTTAGCCATATTCTTACTCCAACAAATTATTTGCCGTCAACCATAGCCTGAACCTTGATAGGCAGACCAAACAGTTCGATAAAGCCCTCGGCATCCTTCTGGTTGTAATCGCTCTCACCAAAGGTGGCGATCTCTTCGCTGTACAGGCTGTAATCACTCCATACGCCGGCATTGATCATATTGCCCTTATAGAGTTTCAAGCGTACTTTACCGGTAACTCTCTCCTGCGTCTTGTCAACGAAGGCCGACAAAGCCTCGCGCAAAGGAGTGAACCACTGGCCGTTATAAACGAGCTCAGCAAAGGTGATGGAAAGCTTCTGCTTTTCGTGCATGGTCATCTTATCAAGGCAGATCTGTTCCAATACGCTATGCGCCTTATACAGAATGGTGCCGCCGGGAGTCTCGTATACGCCACGACACTTCATACCAACCAAACGGTTCTCTACGATATCGAGAATACCGATGCCGTTGGCACCGCCGATCTCGTTGAGTTTCAAGATAATGTTCTTAGCGCTCATCTTCTCATCGTTGAGTGCCACGGGAACGCCCTGCTCAAAATCAAGGGTGATATAGGTGGGAGCATCGGGAGCGGTGATGGGAGAAACGCCCATCTCCAAGAAGCCCTCTTTTTCGTACAAAGGCTCGTTACCGGTATCCTCTAAGTCCATGCCCTCGTGAGAGAGATGCCAGAGGTTCTTGTCCTTGGAATAGTTGGTTTCACGGTTAATTTTGAGGGGAATGTTATGCGCTTCGGCATACTCGATCTCCTCATCACGGGATTTAATATCCCACTCACGCCAAGGCGCAATAATGGGCATATTGGGGGCGAATGCCTTAATAGTCAACTCAAAACGAACCTGGTCGTTACCCTTACCGGTGCAGCCGTGAGCAATGGCATCGGCACCCTCTTTAATGGCGATATCCACAAGTGCCTTAGCAATGCAGGGACGGGCGTGGCTGGTGCCGAGCAGATACTCTTCATAAACAGCGCCTGCCTTCATGGTGGGAATAATGTAGTTATCTACGTAATCATCGGTCAAATCCAGAACGTAGAGCTTAGATGCGCCGGTAGCGATCGCCTTCTCTTCCAGACCTTCCAACTCGTCAGCCTGACCGACGTTACCCGAAACGGCGATAACCTCGCAGTTGTTGTAATTCTCTTTGAGCCAGGGAATAATGATGGAGGTATCCAAACCACCCGAATACGCCAATACTACCTTTTTAATCTGAGATTTATCCATTTCTGTCTCCTTTTTTGTATATATATACATAAAATATTTTTCATTATGCATTATATTACACCCAAAAAGGGGGAATGTCAAGCGATTTTATGTATATTTTTTCAAAAAAAGGGCTTGTTTTTTACAAAAACAAGCCCCGTAAATGATCGTATAATCTCTGCGCCTTAGCCAGGCTCATTCCCTTCACCTGCGCCAACTCCTCAACGCTGGCTTTTTTCACGGCGGCAAGTGTTTTGAAATGCTTGATAATACGGGCGGCAAGCACCTTTCCGATGCCCTCCACCTCTTCAAACATACTCTCAAAGTTCCGTCGCTTGGCCGCCGCCGAATGATAGGCCACGGCGAAGCGGTGAGCTTCTTCCTGCATCCGTCCGCACAGGGGGAATACGTCTGGATATTTATACAACATCACTTCACGGCCATCCTCAAAAACCAAGGACTTGGTGCGATGCCGAGAATCCTTTTTCAGTCCGAAAACGGGTAGGTATAATCCCAGCTCATCCAGCGCCTGACGCACGGCACGAATCTGCCCTAAGGCACCGTCGGCAAAAATCACGTCGGGCAAAGGAGCAAAGGACTCGTCCCCGTCCTGATACCGTTTCAGCCGGCGGTAGACCGCCTCTTTCATACAACCGCAGTCATCGTTGGCATCGGCGGTGATGCGGAATTTTTTATAGCGGTCTTTCATAAAACCCTTCGTGCCGTAAACCGCCATACCGCACACCACGTCGGTGCCCGATTGGTGGGAAATATCGTAAATTTCAATACTGCTAAGCGGAGAAATGCCGAGCAGTTGCGACAATTCAAAGATCGCACGCTCGTGGCTCTTAGTTTTGCCCTGCTGTAAAATCAGCTCTTCCTTGGCGTTACGCTGAGACATCGCCACTAATTGCTTATCCTCGGTACGGTAGGGCGCAATCACCTGCACCCGCTTGCCCGCCAATGTTGTCAAATACTCCGATAGCAGTTCCTTCTCTTCGGGCAGTACCGAGCAAACGACACGCTTGGGGATGCGCTCGGGCGAAGTACCGTAGTACACCTTCAAATATTCATATATATAGGAAGCTTCATTATCAATATCCTCGGCCTTAACGATATGACTGTGCTTATCCACCAGCATACCGCCCTCAATATGGAGCATATAGAGCGCACATTGTTCGCCCGCCGTAACGACGGCAAGGTAATCGCCCGCCAAGGTTTTATCGGTTGCCACCGTCTGCTTTTCGATAATAGCACTAATGGCACGCAACCGATCCCGCAAAACGGCCGCCCGCTCAAACGCCAACGCCTCGCTCGCCTGCTCCATTTGACGCTTGGTATTCTCCAAGATCTCTTGGATATCGCCCTTTAAGAATTCCTTAGCGCCCGCCACTGCCGTAGCATAAGTCTCAGCCGACACCTGCCCGCTGCAAGGCCCCATACACCGACCGATACGGTAATTGAGGCAGGGGCGACGCCCCTTTTTCGGTGCGGGATTGTTGCAGGTGGGCAAACGGAAGGCACGATTTGCCGTTTCCATAATGGAGCGTGCCGAACGAGCCCCGTAAAAAGGCCCGAAATACTCCCCCGCCTCGCCCAACTTACGGGCCAGTTTTAACTGAGGGTATTCGCCCTGCGTCATACGGACAAAGGGATAGCCCTTGTCGTCCTTTAACAGAATATTGTATTTCGGCTTGTTCTTTTTGATCAGGTTATTCTCCAATAACAGTGCTTCCAATTCGCTTTTGGCAACGATAACGTCGAAATCCCGAATATGTGATACCAGCGCCGCCGTTTTGGGCGTATGCTTTTCGGGCGCACTGAAATAACTGTACACACGGCGTTTGAGCACAACCGCCTTGCCTACATAAATAACCTTACCCTCTTCATCTTTCATTAAATAGACGCCCGGCTCCTCAGGGAGCCCCAACGCCTTTTTTGCAAGCATCTTATTCATTGTATAAAAATATGCCCCAACAGCGTGGGGCATATCCTCAATCGACCAGTTTATTTTCCATTAAATCGACCAAAGCGGCCAAGGCGGCCTCTTCGTCAACACCATCCGCAATCACGGTAACCTCAGTATTCTGTACAATGCCCATCGAAAGAACACCGAGCAAGGATTTCGCATTGACGTGGCGCTCGTCCTTCTCGATCCAAATCGAGGACTTAAATTCATTCGCCTTTTGCACAAAAGCCGTAGCTGGACGGGCATGTAAGCCGATCTGGTTTTTGGCGACAACTTTCCCCGAAACCATATACATACCTCCTCAATAATGATCTTACCTAATGATACCATAACGGTAAGGAAAAAGATATAGTTAATTTATACAAATTTCTAAAATTTTTTTAATTGTTTTTTGTATATTTTTACTATTCGTATATCTATCGACAATCAGCGAACACTAAACGATGGAAAGTGAGGTAGGTATGAAAGGTAAAAAATTCCTAATGATACTCATCAGCGCTATGGCTTTTGTGGCGCTTATGATGAATAGCGGAGCAACGCCCGTTGCCACCATCACCCAAGAAGGGCCGAAAACCCTGCTGGTGGGAGGACAAACCTTTGGCGTGAAATTTTATACGCAGGGCGTGATCGTCGTGGATATGACGCCCTTTGAAACGAAAGAAGGCATGCGTAATCCCGCACAAGAGGCCGGGTTAAAGGTAGGGGACGTCATTTTATCGATTGATAATCAAATCGTATCGACCAACAGCGATATCGGCGACCTTGTGGAAGCCTGCGACGGCAAAGAACTCTGCATTGAGTATTCCAGAGGCGGAAAGATCAATAAGATATCGGTTGCTCCGTTAATGAGCACCGTACAAAAATGCTATAAGCTTGGACTGTGGGTGCGGGACAGTACCGCAGGGGTGGGCACCATCACCTATATTGACCCCAAGACCCGCCGTTTCGGTGCGCTCGGCCACGGCATTTCGGACGTGGATACGGGACAGCTGATGCCCCTCTCGGACGGAGAGGTGCTACACGCCCATATCGGCTCGGTCGTGATGGGACAAGCCGGCAAGCCGGGGCAGTTAAAGGGCGCCTTTATTGAAGACACCCGCTATGGCTCACTGGATATTAACAGTGCGCAGGGTGTTTTCGGCAATATTATGGGCAACAACTTAATGGATAATGAAGAGTTCCCCGTTGCTGAGTCAAATCAAGTCCACGTCGGTGATGCCGTGATCCGCTCCACCATTTCGGGGACGACGGTCGAAGAATACACCGTCTGTATCGAAAAAATCAATTTCTTCGGCGCCGACACGAAAAACTACGTGATTCGCATCACCGACGAGCGTCTGCTCTCGATCACGGGCGGTATCGTGCAGGGGATGAGCGGTTCGCCCATTATTCAAGACGGACGCATTGTCGGGGCACTCACCCACGTCCTCATCGGCGACCCCACCACGGGATACGGCATCTTTATCGGCAATATGCTTAATGCCGACACCCGCTCATAAAAAAAAGACCCTTGCGGGTCTTTTTTTATTCACTTTCTTTAATAACGCCGTTTTGATAGGCTTTCAATAACGACGTCAAGCCCTCGATCTGCTTTTGAATGGTCTTGCCGTCGTCAGTCTTGCGCACGTGGATGCGCTCTTCCCGCACGTCAAAAAGAGTGGTGGTGGATAAAATATCCTGATTGCTGGCCACCGCATGGGAAACACCCACAAAGGGCTCGTGGGCGATAATGCGAAGACCGTAGGAATTATATACCAGCGTATAGCCTGCCGTACCCGTCTTTTCCTGATAGCGCCGACAGAAACCGCCGTCGATCACAATCAATCGGCCGTTTGCCTTAATGGGGCTTTCGCCCTTGGATACGGGGATATGCCCGTTTACGATATGACTGTATTTACTGTCAAGCCCAAACTCCCGCAAGATCTCTTTACAGCCTTCCTCGTCCTCCCACAAATCGTAATAGGGGTTGAGTGGCTCTTTATGCGTTTCGGCATCGTCAAGCAACAGACGTTCAAAGGTGCACATCCGCTGACGCCCAAACAGGGGCGAATCGTGGCCGCACCACAAATACCACATCAGGTCCTTGCCTCGGCGTTGCTCCTCGGAATGGCGGGGGGCGTAATAGCCCTTGCGAATGATACGCTCAATGGCGTCCAATAACGCCCTACCGCTCAGACGCTCTCCGTTCAGTTCAAACTCCATCATACTGTGATCGGGGTTTAAGGGGATACAGCCGTGGAAAAGCAGAATATTATTACTGCACTTATACATACCGCCCTTAGCAAAAAGAAAGTCCACGTGGCGCTGTAATTTCTCACTGCGATAAAAGGCAAATTTCAGCTGATCCATCACCTGCACCTCCTGCTCGGTGAGGCGATAGGGGTCGGACGGGTCGATCGTGGGAAAATCGCAATCCTTTAAGACGTATTCCTTCTCCCCGATACGCACCGTCCCCTTTTCATAATCGATACGGGAGAGCAATAACCGATCTTCCATACCAAAAGCAGGGTTACGGCGAATCACACGCCCTTCCAGCTTAAAAAGAATGACGGCAATCGCCTTATGCATCCGCGCCACAAGCAACGGCGAGTTGATCTCATAGGAAGATTCCACACCCTTTGGCATAAAGCAGGATACGTCGCTGTCTACGTAGGTTTCATTAGAAAAGAGCGCCAAGGGCCGCAAATTGATGCCGTAGCCTACCTCAATCGCATCAAGATTGGCATAGGAAAAGGCATTATTGAGCGCCGTGGCGATACAAACACGGCTGCCGCAGGCGGCACCCATCCACAAAATATCGTGATTACCCCATTGGATATCCACACGGTGATGCTTCATTAAATCATCTAATACGATATCGGGACGGTCGCCTCGGTCAAAAATATCGCCGACAATATGCAGCTTATCAACGATCAAACGCTTAATGGTGGCGGCAAGGTCGATAATCATATCCTCCGCCTGACCAAGGTCGATAATACTGCTCAAAATATTTTCGTGATAAAG
Source organism: Eubacteriales bacterium (assembly GCA_045596725.1). Classification (GTDB taxonomy): domain Bacteria; phylum Bacillota; class Clostridia; order Oscillospirales; family UMGS1783; genus CAKSHC01. Next base: position 1,037 of record JAZOCX010000118.1, on the reverse strand, counting down.
CGAACGGTTAGCATCACCGATCTCATCACTCATAATCAACTCTTCTAATATATAAGCATACTCGGGCGTAAGCGTTTTACGTACCTTGCTTCGGGTATACTTCGAAGCCACCAAACGAACAACCGCCAACAACTGCAACAAAATCGCCCGAAACTTTTCCGGCGTTGCCACACCCGCCCGTTGCATCGCCTTAATTTTGGCTTTCGGATAATAAATTAAGGTGGCAAGCTCGGCTCTCTCTTTCTCGGACATCGTTTTGGAGAAAAGCCAATCGATCTTATCCCGAATCGCACCCGAGGCATTATTCAAAATATGACGAAACGCCTCGTGCTCTCCGTGAATGTCCGAAATAAAATGCTCCGTACCCTTGGGCAAATTCTGAATGGCACGCAGATTGATAATCTCCGCCGCCACCGTACGAATAGAAGGATACTGTTTTGATAGGGCCTCCAAATATAATGAATTATCTTCCATTGGTTTCACATCACAACCCCCTTCCTTTCTATTGTAGCATATCCCCTTCACCCCCGCAAGGGGCTTCGACACCAACCAACATAAAGCCGACAAAAAAACTTTTCCCCGACAAACTCCCCGAAAAACAGCCCTTTTGCAACAAAAACTTTTTTGCGGAATTTCCATTTTTTTCCAATTACCTACTTGAAATCTTGTCCGAGGCGTGGTATGATTTTTCCAGAAATTTACATTTTTGGAGGAAACACCATGGAAAACATATCAGTTATCGTTGCCGATGCAAGTGCGGAATTTTGCGAACGGACGGCTCTTTTGTTGAGGGAAAAGGGCTTTAACGTCCTCGCCACGGCAACCGACGGCAATCATCTTTTGCAGTGTATTGAGGCTCATCAACCGCAGGTGGTCTTATTGGATCTGGCGCTTCCCTCAATAGACGGCTTTCAGGTAATTCGTGAGTCGGAGAAGTTAAATTTACCCACCCCGCCCGCCTTTATCATTCTTACTTCCTTTACGAGCAACGACGTGATGCGTGATGCCGCCCAAAGCGGTGCGTCCTATTTCATTCT
>JAZOCX010000117.1:0-19991 GCA_045596725.1 Eubacteriales bacterium | reverse complement strand
AACTTCCACCCCGCCAAGGTCTTTATGGGTGATACCGGCTCGCTCTTTATCGGCGGCCTTACCGTGGGCCTTGCTTTTGCGCTGAATATGCCCTTTGTTATCCTGCTGGCAGGCATCATGTATTTGTTTGAAGCGGTGTCGGTTATGATTCAGGTATTGGTGTATAAGCTTACCAAAAAGCGTGTCTTTAAGATGGCGCCTGTTCATCATCATTTTGAAATGTCCGGATGGAACGAGGTCAAGATCTGCTATGTATTCACCGTCGTTTCCTTTATCTTTTGCCTGATTGCCTATGCGGCAACCGGCTCGATATCAGTAAAATAATCGGGAGTGTCTATGGAAAAGAAAACCGTACGTGTTTCCAAGGTACAATCGAATAAAAAGAGCCGTCTTTCGCAATGGCTGGTTTCCGACCCGTTTGATATGTCCTTCTTTGTGCTGGTTATGGTCGTGTTGGCGGTCGGTTTGATTATGCTTTTTTCGGCAAGTTATGCCTATGCTTGGTATGATCAGCGGGACAGTTTCTATTTTATACGCCGTCAGATCTTCTTTGCACTGATCGGCTTATTCGTTATGTTCGTTATCTCAAAGTTAGATTATCAATTGATTAAAAGATTTGCCATGCCCATTTATATCGGCTCCATCGTCTTGCTGATTTTGGTATTGCTCATCGGTAGCGGCGACGGCGTTGAAAAACGTTGGATCTACGTCGGCTTCAATTTACAGCCCTCGGAAATTGCCAAGCTTGCCGTGGTGATTATGTTGGCAATCTTTTTATCGTCAAACTATAAATATCTCAAAGATTTTAAGCGGGGTATTCTGTGGCCGCTCGTCATTATCGGTATTCCCGCCGCTCTTATATTGGCAGAGCCCCATTTGTCGGGAACGATTTTGGTCTTGATCGTGGGCGTGTCGATGATGTTGGTAGCGGGCTGTCATTTCGGATGGCTGGGGGGACTCTCGGCGATTGCCGCCGCAGGTTTGACGGTGGTTGCTACCACGGTACCCTATATGAAATCCCGTATTGATATTTTCTTAAACCCCGGTTCCGATCCGCAGGGTGCGGGTTATCAGATTCTGCAATCACTCTATGCGATTGGCTCGGGCGGTTTAACGGGTCTCGGTATCGGCCAGAGCCGACAGAAATATCTCTACGTTTCGATGCCCCAGAACGACTTTATCTTTTCTATCGTAGCCGAAGAACTCGGATTTATCGGCGTATTGATTATTTTGGCGCTTTTCGTTGTTTTGATCTATAAAGGTTTTCAGATAGCGATGCGCTGTACCGACCGTTTCGGTTCCTTGTTGGTGTTCGGTATTATTACCCGTCTTGCCGCTCAGGTGCTTCTCAATATGGCGGTGGTAACCAACTCGATTCCCGTAACCGGTATTGCCTTACCCTTTTTCAGCTCGGGCGGTACGGCAATGGTTATGCAGATGGCGGAAATGGGTATCGTTTTAGCCGTTTCCCGAAAATCTCGAATAATGAAGGTATAATATATGAATTATATTCTTGCAGGCGGCGGAACGGGCGGGCATATCAATCCCGCCATTGCCATCGCAGAAGAGTTATTGGCACGCGATGATACGGCAAAGGTACTGTTTATCGGCACCAAAGACGGAATGGAAAGCACCTTGATCCCCAAAGCAGGATATGATATTGCATTTATCCCCGCCCACGGCTTTTCCCGCGGCAAAGGTATCAAGGCGCTCGGAAAGAACATACAATATGCCTTCCGTGCCTTTTCCAGCACCATAAAAGCAAAGCGTATGATCCGTTCGTTTCAGGCGGATCTGGTGATTGGAACGGGCGGATACGTATCGGGTCCCGTCGTGCTTGCAGCACAAACGATGGGCATTCCCACCGTCATCCACGAGCAAAACGCTTTTGCCGGCGTTACCACCCGTATGGTGGCAAAAAAAGCCGATCGTGTCTTTTTGTCTTTTCCTCATACGATTGGGGTAGAAGACTTAAAAAATACGATCGTTACGGGAAACCCTATCCGTGGTGGTTTTAAGAAGGCCGACCGTTACGTTTGCCGTAAAAAATTAGAGCTTAGCGAAAAGCCGATGGTGCTTTCTTGCGGAGGCTCCCTCGGTGCCCGTGCTATTAACGATGCCGTGGCGGATATGCTGGCTCTCTCGCAAAAAGACGGAGCGATGCAACACCTTCATGCAACGGGCAAGGGCGGGTATGACCGCATGATGGAGTGTCTGCCTAAGAATATGACCGATATCACGGTGAAAGATTATATCTACAATATGTCAGAGTGTATGGCGGCGTGTGATGTCGTAATCTCCCGTGCCGGTGCGATTTCTCTGGCTGAAATTGCCGCGATGGGCAAGCCCTCTATTTTGATTCCTTCGCCCAATGTGGCGGAAAATCATCAATATCATAATGCCTGCGTCTTTCGTGATGCGGGTGCGGCATTACTTATCGAAGAAAAGGATTTAACCGGCGAGAGTCTGTATCAAGCCTTGGTGGAGGTGGCGCTTAACTCCGAAAAGCGCACCGCTATGGCAGCATCGGCGCTGAAACTGGCACATCCCGTTGCCGCCGCCGAAATTGTTGATGAAATAGAAAAACTCGTTAAGTAACACCCTTTTTTATCCTGCATACGATGAAGTATGGAGGATAAAGCGATGCAAAAACTGGTTATTAACGGTGGAAACCGTCTTTATGGTTCGATTGACATACAAGGCTCAAAGAATAGCGTATTGCCGATTTTAGCAGCGACTCTGACGGCAGACGGACAATGTACACTGAAAAATTGCCCCCGACTTTCCGATACCGAGGCGGCCTGTGAGATTTTAGAGCATTTAGGTTGCCGTGTAGCCTGGCAGGATGACGTGATAACAGTGGATTCCTGCATGGGTGGCATCAATGATATTCCCGATGAATTGATGCGAAAGATGCGGTCTTCGGTTATGTTTTTGGGGGCAATTTTATGTCGTGAACAAAGTGCACGCATCAGTTTCCCGGGTGGTTGTGAATTGGGTCCCCGCCCCATTGACCTACATATTTCTGCATTAAGGCAGATGGGCGTGAGGGTAAGTGAAGAGGGCGGATTTTTAAGTTGTACCTGCCCCGACGGTTTGCGTGGCGCATCGGTTTCTTTGGCGATTCCCAGTGTAGGTGCCACCGAAAATATTATGTTGGCGGCCGTGAAAGCAAAGGGTGAAACGGTGATTCATAACGCCGCCTGTGAGCCGGAAATTGTTGATTTGCAAAATTTTTTGAATGCCATGGGAGCTCGTATCCACGGCGCCGGCACCAGTCGCATAGCCATTGAAGGCGTTAGTCGGCTAACGGGCTGTGAGCATCGTATTATTCCCGACCGCATTGTGGCGGCAACCTATTTAATTGCAGCGTGTATGGCGGGCGGGGAAGTGGAACTGCGTCAGGTGATCCCCGAACACATTTCGGCAATCACCGGCATTATAACGGAAATGGGCGTAAAAATTCGGGTTGACGGACGGCGAATAATAGTATATGCTGATGATAGACCCTATGCGCCCCGTACCGTGCGCACCACTTATTATCCGGGTTTCCCGACCGATGCGCAGGCACTTATGATGGCGCTCACTTGTATTAGTAAAGGCTCTTCATTGTTTATTGAAACAGTGTTTGAAAACCGCTATCGCCACGTCGGTGAATTACGCCGAATGGGCGCACAAATACAGGTAGAACAGCGTGTTGCAGTGGTTGAGGGCGTGGAAAAATTATGGGGTGCCAACGTAGAAGCGACCGACCTTCGCGGCGGCGCGGCACTTATGTGTGCAGCGTTGACGGCGGATGGGACGACGGTTATTGATCGTATTGAACATATTGACAGAGGCTACCAATCACCCGAGCGTGTTTTATCGTCTTTGGGTGCGGATATTAAAAGGATAGAATATGAAGCTGAACGAAAGACAGCAACAGAATAAGAAAAAATCGCAGCAACAGTTACAGGCGATTGTCGATGCCTATCACGGCAAAACAGCGTCCACTCCCGTGCCTGCCCCCAAGAAAAAAGCTCCGGTAAAAAAGCAGGTGGTGAAGAAAACGAAACCCACCGCCAAGCCGAAAAAGACCAAAGAGCAGATTGCCAAGGAACAGGCAAAGGCGCAGGCAAGGGAGATGGCGCGGCTTCGTCGTGGCGACACGGCGGCTCGGATGCGTGATACCATTGAAAATTATCGCAGTGTGCCGATGTCCAAGGCCAAGCGCCAGCGTCGTAATATCTTGTTTTATGCCGTTTTGGTAGCGGTGCTGGTTACCGTTTTTGCCGCATTGTCGCTGACGGTGCTTTTCCATATCGCCGAAATCAGCGTTGAGGGCGAAAACTACTACACCGAGGAGCGCATTATCGAAGCCACGGGTATCCAGCTTGATGATAATATGTTCCGTATCAATATGAAAAAGATTGAGGATCGCCTGATCAAAGAGCTCCCTCGCATTAAAAGCATCAATATCCGTCGGGTATTGATGGATAAGATCGTGATCGATATCGTAGAGGCGGACCCCGTCGCCGTAGTGTATGCTGATAATAATTATCTCATCCTCGATGCCGATAGCAAGGTGCTGGAAAGCACACCCGTGTTGCCGCTTGATCTGATTTTGCTTACCGGTGCGCAAGTATCTCGCTATGAAATCGGTAGCGTTATCGAATTTGAGGATACCGATATAGCAGATATTATCAAGCGCACGATGACGGCACTCGATGATGCAGGACTGCTCAAAAAGAGTGTAGAACTCAATTTGGAAAAGAAATATAATATCTGCCTACGCTATGGTGAGTTTATCACCTGCGAGTTGGGTGATACCGAAAAACTGGACAAAAAGATGCAAATGATCTTAAAGGTGATGGAGGACAACCCCGACGACGTAACGGCTGTGATCGATGCATCCGACCCAAATAAGGTCTATTATCGCCCAAATTATGAATAAAGTTTGCAAAAAGAGGTAAAAATTTAAGATTGGCTATTGAATTCTTTGTAAAATGATTATAAAATGTAATAAAGACTTATTAAGGAGAATATAAATATGCCGTTTCAGATAGCAGATGAACAAAATCGTATTGCCAATATTAAGATAGTCGGTGTCGGCGGTGCAGGCTGTAATGCCGTAAACCGTATGAGAGAGGCCGGCATTCAGGGCGTTGAATTCGTCGCCATCAATACTGACCTTGCCGTATTGCAGAAATCGGCAGCTACCCATAAAGTCCAGATCGGTGAAAAGCTTTGCAAGGGTCAGGGCGCAGGCAGTGATCCTGAGATCGGCCGTGCCGCCGCTGAGGAGAGCCGTGAGCTGATCGAGGAAGCCCTTTCGGGAACCGATATGGTATTTATTACCGCAGGTATGGGCGGCGGTACCGGTACCGGTGCTGCTCCTATCGTAGCCGATATCGCTAAAAAGCGTGGCGTACTTACCGTTGGTATCGTAACCAAGCCCTTTGGCTTTGAAGGTGATTTCAAGCTTCGCACGGCCGAGCGTGGCATTGAGAACCTTCGTCCTTGTGTTGACTCGTTGGTCGTTGTTCCGAATGACCGTCTGAAATACGTCGTTGACCAGAAGATCACGATGCTTAATGCCTTCCAGATCGCTGATGACGTATTGCGTCAGGGCGTTCAGGGCGTGTCGGATCTGATTCAGGTATCGGGTATTGTTAACGTTGACTTTGCCGACGTTTGCAAGACCATGCGTGATGCCGGCTATGCTCACATGGGTACCGGCCGTGCTCAGGGCAAGACCAAGGCTGAGGATGCTACCCGTATGGCTATTGAGAGCCCGCTGCTCGAAACCTCGATTGCCGGTGCTAAGGGCGTTATCCTTAACATTACCGGTAGTGCTGATATCACCTTGGAAGAGGTTGAACTTGCATCCGATATCGTTAAGCGTGAAGTTAACCCCGAAGCCAACATCATTTGGGGTGCTAATATTGATGAGACGATGGAAGACGAGATGAGCATCACCGTTATCGCCACCGGCTTTGATTACGGCAACGTGGATGACGGCAAGTTCGGTAAACTCGCATCGCTGATCGCTCCTCCTAAGGCAGAGGTTTCGGATAAGGAAACCGAAGACCTGATCGACTTGATCAACAGCGCAAGAATGAAATAATAAAAAAAGAACCCTCGTATGAGGGTTCTTTTTTTATGCTATTTTCTTCTTTAAGGCGGGGAAGGAATTGTCGTTGGGATCAATGATCTCAGCACCCCAAAGGGCGGAAATCGTTTTGGGTATTTGAATATTTTCAATCGTCTGTTGATCAAAGAGTTCTGCACCCATACCGTAGGCGAATACCGGTACGGTAGCCCCCGTGTGTTGTGCGTGGGCGTAAACAAAGTCATTATTTTCGTCTACGTGCAGTCCACCCGTTTCGTGGTCTGCCGTAATCAGAACAAAAGTATCAGGATGATAGAAGGCATATTCCATACAAATACCGATAATCTGATTGAACCGTAGGACAGCCATAAAGGTGTTCGTAAAATCATTGTTGTGGCAATGCTTATCAATGTGTGCTTCTTCATACATAAGGAAGAAGCCGTTTTTGTTTTGCGAAAGGGTGTTGAGTGTGTCGGTTACGACACCTTCCAGTTGGTCAATGCCGTTTTTATCATAAAAGTCATATCCGCAGTTAATGATGGTGCCGTAGGTCTGCTGCAGTTGTTTTTGCGTGGCGAGAATATCAGCCGTGTCGGAGCGGTTGTTGGCGTGTGCGCTGAAAGCAGAAGGTGTTGCTCCTGTTTGTGCTTCGGTCGACATAACGGCGGTTGCCATTCCCATCGAGCCGGCAAGCTCGGTTAAGGATGTCAGGTTATTAAGATCACGGTCTTTGCCAATATAGCCGTTAATGGTTTTATATCCCGTTGCAAGGGCCGTGCCGCCGGCGGCACTGTCGGTAACACCGATAAGCGAATTGGTTTTTGCAAACCCTGAATAGGGGAACATATAGCCGTAAAAGATGTCTTCGTTATCACTGTACGAATAATTCTCGGCTGATTTAATATCAAATAGTTTTGTCTGATAAATTCCCATACCGTCGCCGATTAAGTAAATATAGTTTTTCGGTGCTTTAACAATGGGTTGTTTTATGGTGGAGGCGGGAACGCTGGTTACAAAGGTTTTTCCCGTAATATAGTTTTCAATAAAGTAGTAAGCGGCAGCGGCAATAACAAACTTGTCAGCCTCCATGGCTACGCTGCCATTCTCGGAATGAAAAACAAACTGAGTTCCTTTGGTTTTGGCATTTAAGGCCGTTGAAATGGCGCGGTTGGTTTCTCCTACCACGATCTCATGTTCCGTTGCCTTGTTTTCATCGGTAACAATTTCAAGGCTTACCCCTACCCGACGAGCAATTTCATCACGGATATAAGTAGCGGCACGCAGGGTATAATCAAGCGCCATATCGTCATAAACAATAACGTATTCACCAATCTCCACGCCATTGAGTAACGGCTTAGGCGTTGGTTTTTGCTCGGGAACGGGAGCGGTTTCGGGCGTGTTTTCCTCGGTGTCGGGTTGTTCCTTGTCGGGCGTATCGCTCTGCGTCGAATCGATTTCAGGTGTTACTTCTTCTGTTTCTGGCTGTGGTTGAGGGGCGGGAGAAGAAAGATCGTTTTGCTCCTCCTCGGGGTAAGACTCCTCGATTGACGGCGCAGTATCAGCAGTACACCCGCACACCAAGAAGGTAAAGACAACAGCCAATATAAGGGCAATGGTTCGTAATGGTTTTTTCATTCAGAGAACTCCTTTGTGCAGCAGCAAAAAAACAAAAAAGGATACCCTTGGGCATCCTTCTTTGTAATGGTTAGTTAATAGCAATTAAGGAAGGCTGGGGAGAATCGGAATCGCCTACGATCTCCTCGCCCCACATAGCAGCGATGGTCTTGGGGATCTGTACGTTTTCAATGGTCTTGCCGTTAAATACCTCAGAGCCAACGCCGTAGGCAAACACGGGAACGTCCTCGCCGGTGTGTCCGGTATATTGGTATGTGTAGTTGCCCTTTGAGTCGAGATGCAGGCCGCCGGTCTCATGGTCAGCGGTAATTAAGATAAAGGTTTCGGGGTTGTAGAAGGCATATTCCATAAATACGGCAATCGCTTGATTGAAGCGGGTAACTGTCTTAAAGGTATTATCCAAATCGTTCTTTTCGCAATATTTATCGATATACGCCTCTTCATACATCATAAAGAAGCCTTTTTCGTTTTCAGAAAGGGTTTCCAGGGTTTCATTGATGTAGTTTTCAATCATATTAATGTTGCCGATGGTATAGCCGTCGTAACCGCATTTGATAATGGTGCCGTATTGGCTTTGCAATGCCAACTGAGAGTTTTGAATCACAGTCGTATCGGAACGGTTATCGGCGTGAGCCGAGAAGGCAGAAGGCGTAGCACCCGTTTGTGCCTCGGTCGACATAACAGCCGTAGCCATACCAAGCGAACCGGCAATCTCGGTCAGAGAAACAAGGTCATTGAGTTTCTTGTTTCTGCCGATATAGGTATTGATGGTCTTAAATCCCGTGGCAAGGGCCGTTCCGGCGGCGGCACTGTCAGTAACGCCCGACAGAGATTTGGTGCGGCAGAAACCCAAAGCAGGAAACATATAGCCGTAGAAGATATCTTCATTATCACTGTATGTAACGGTAGAAGAATCCAGCTTATCAAAAAGCTTGGTCTGGTTAACGCCCATACCGTCGCCGATGAGCATGATGAAATTCTTGGGAGCCTTTGCGATCGGTTCGCAAATTGTTGCCGTAGAGGGAACCGCCGTGGAGAAGATTTTACCGGAGATATAATTCTCAACGAAGTAATAAGCGGCAGCAGCGATAACAAAGGTATCGCCTTCGAGAGCGACACTGCCGTTTTGCGCAAGAATGGCAAACTGCAAGTTGCTGGTATTGGCATTGAGCGCCGTAGAAATGGTGCGGTTGGTTTCACCAACGACAATTTCGTGCGCAGAGGCAGCATCGGAATCGGTAACTATATCCAACTTCACGCCTACACGCTCTTCGATCTGCTCACGGATATACTTGGCGGCGCGCTCGGTATAGTCAAGCGCCTCTTCGTCATAAACGATGGTATACTCTTGAATATCTACGCCGTTCAAGAAGGCTTTGGTTCCCGACGTATCGGATTGACTTTGCGACGGATAAGGCTTATCCATCAAAGCGTCAAGATCGCAACCCGCCTGAACAAAGATCATAATGATGGCTAACAAGAGGGAAATAATACGAACGGACTTTTTCATAAATGCACCATTCTCCTCACTTTATAATATATCTAATCAAATTATAGAGTATGTTTGCAACGTTTGTCAAGGCGAAATGATTGGAAATTTGGTGAAAAAACAAAGAAGGACATCGGTTGATGTCCTTCTTTGTCTGGCAGGAGTGGCGGGATTTGAACCCACGAATGACGGAGTCAAAGTCCGTTGCCTTACCGCTTGGCTACACCCCTGTGTCGTACCGATATATCATAGCAAGTTTGGATGTTTTTGTCAAGCAAAGCGAAAGAAAAATGCCAATCTTGAAAAAATCTTTTTTTTATGATATACTACATCAAATGGCCAGAAGGGAGGAAGGGTATGAACAGTACGCAAAAAGGAATCATTACGATGATAAATAGCGCCTTGAAGGAAAGAGCGCAAAGCTTAGGGGACGACTTTTCGCTGGAAAGTGCCTATCCTCTCATTTTAGATCAACAGATCCCCGTTTTGGCGTATGAGGGAGCGCTGCTGTGTGGGGTTGATAAAGCGCACCCGGTTATGAAAAAACTGTTTTTAATATATGTAAGAGAGGTCCAGCATAACGAAAAACAGCAAAAATACATCCGTGAGATTCTTGACAAATTGGAGAGTGCGGGGATTGACTATATGGCGTTAAAGGGCTGTCAGCTTAAAACGCTGTATACCAAGCCCGAATGGCGCAGGATGGGCGACGCCGATATTCTTGTGCGGGAAAAGGACCGTAAAAGGGCGTACGCCGTAATGAAAGAGCTTGGCTACCAAGAGGGGCTGAGCGCCGATAACGACGTAACTTTCATTAAAGATCATATACATATTGAAATACACCACGCCCTTATGTCGGAGGACGACGGTGGACTGTATCATTATTTCGGCGACGGCTGGCCTCGTGCCATAGCAGAAGGCAAGCATAGTTACGGCTTCTCGCCGGAAGATCATTATATTTATTTGTTTTCCCATTTTGCCAAGCATTATATCAACGGCGGTGTGGGTTGTCGCCATTTTATGGACTTATGGGTCTATCGTAACGCCCATCCCGATTTAGATGAAACCTATATTGCAAACGAACTCGATGAAATGGGTTTGTTGCCTTTTCATCAAAACACGCTTCGTGCCTTATCGGCGTGGTTTGATGGGGGGGAGTGGGATGCAACAACCGAAATGATCACCGATTACCTGTTTGATAACGGCAGTTGGGGTTCGGTCGAATCCCTTGCATTGGGACGAATCGCTAAGATAAAACCCAAGATGGCTACGCCAATGTCGGTAAAAACCCGTAATGAGATAGACCGCTTTTTCCCTTCGCTACGAGAGATGAAAGGGCGTTACGGTGTGTTGCGCCGTCATGCGTGGCTCTTGCCGGTGTTTTGGGTGGTTCGATGGTTTGATGTTTTATGGCACCGTCCCGAGAACCTTAAAAAGCACATAGAAGAAAACAAAGCGCTTAATCAAGGAGCACTGACAGAGTTTGAAAAGAAACTTCAAGCAGTAGGGCTCTCCCTTGACAGATAAGGTGAAACAAGTATATACTACAAAGAGAGACATAAGAAAGGATTTGTGTTATGAAAAAGAGATTTTTAGCAGGCATTATGGCTGTTATGCTGATAGTAGTTTTAACGGGCTGCACCAATAATTTGTTCAGCCCCGATTGGAACCAGCCCGAGCACAGCTCGGCACCCGGCGAGGAGAATTACGGCGATTACGAAGGTCCCAGCGCCGAGAGCAATAAACCGAGCACACAAAACTCAAGCTCCTCGAATTCCAGTCCTCAGAATTCCACCCAGCAAAGCACTTCTCAAAGTTCGACTAACACCTCGACCCCAACGGTTGAGAAGGACGGTTTGCTGACCTATGAAGAGTATCAGGCGCTTGACGCTAATCGTCAGATGGCTTATTACAATAGTTTTGAAACGCCTCAGGACTATATGAAGTGGTTTAATGACGCATACGCTGAATATCAGAAACAGCAGAGCGAGAATGAAATTGATGGCGAAGACGGCATCAATATCGGAGACCTTTTAGATAAGCAATGAGCTATTATCGTATTGCCGACTTAACGGTGCAAATGGACACCTTTGGGATGACGGCACAGCGTGCAGAGAAATACCGCTGTACCGAGCCTAAGCAGGTGGATATTATCCTTGTTTCAAGTTGGCCTCAAAATAAGGCGAAGCATCCTGAATTTGATGATAATTCGGGCGAATATATTTCGACAGGCTTTGAATTTTACCGTCATTTACTCCAATTTGACGGCATGATGCTACACTCCTCTGCGGTAGTGGTGGATGGTAAAGCCTATTTGTTTACCGCCGATTCGGGTACGGGCAAATCGACCCATGCCAATCTCTGGCTACGTCTTTTCGGCGACCGCGCCTATATCTTAAACGATGATAAACCGGCCCTGCGCCGTATTGACGGAAGGTGGTACGCCTACGGTACCCCTTGGAGCGGCAAGCACGATATCAGTGAGAATGTAGGAGTGCCGGTAGCGGGGATTGCGATGGTTAACCGTGCTGATGAAAACGCCATTGAGCCTTGCCGTGGCAAGGATGCCATTCCTCGTCTTTTTAAGCAGCTTAATCGTCCTCGTGCCGCCGAGTGCCGTGTGCAGTTATTACATCTGCTTGATAAGTTGTTGCAGGAAGTGCCGGTGTGGCAGCTGTATTGCAATATGGATCAACAGGCCGCACAGGTGGCTTATACCGCTATGTCGGGAAAGGAACAAGAATGAAACTCAAAGAAGGCTTTGTCCTGCGAGAAGTGGCAGGCGATATCGTCGTCATTCCCTCGGGCGAAACGCTTAATTTGAATATGATGATCACCCTGAATGATACGGGCCGGTTTTTGTGGACCCGCCTTGAACAGGGCGCCGAGCTCGATGACCTTGTGAAGGCATTAACCGAGGAATACGATGTAACCGAGGCTGATGCCCGCCGTTGTGTCGAGAGTTTTGTGAAAAAGTTAGATGAACACGAATTTCTTGCATGAGCAAAGGCTCCCCTTGGAAGAATTGATGCCTATTATCCGTGAACAGATCGATAAAGGCGGTTCGGTTCGTCTTTCTCCTCGGGGGACAAGTATGTTGCCGATGCTCCGTGAAGGGGTGGACAGCGTGGTACTTTCTCCGCTGCCTGATAAACTAAAAAAATACGATCTGCCGTTGTATCAAAGAGAAGACGGCAGTTACGTTCTGCACCGCATTATTGAAGCAGGCGATGAATATATCTGTATGGGCGACAATCAGTTTCACGCAGAAGCCCATATAAAGCCCGAACAGATGATTGCGTACGTAACGGCGTTTTATCGAGGCAACCGTAAGATAAAAGCCGACAGTTTCGGCTACCTGCTCTACTATCGTTTTTGGTGTGCAACCCGTAGATTTCGCCGCTGGTTTAGGAGGCGTTCTATATGAGCAAGAAAACCACAGGAAAATGGATTCAAGGCAAGATCCGCAAGCGTATTCCCGCACTTGTGCTGATGACCGTCAGCCACGTGGGAACCTCCTTGTTGGGTGTTGCCTTTGCTTTGTTATGCAAAAATATGATCGACTATGCCGTGGCACGGGATCAGCATAACTTTTTGCTCTCTTGTTTCATTCAATCCCTTGTTATTGCAGGCATTATTTTATCGGGCGTACTCTATCGCCATCTCCACGGCAAACTCACCGCCGATCTCGACCGTGATTTGAAGAAAGATATTTTTTCCCATCTCCTTCGTGGCGAGTATGCGCAAGTATCGGGCTATCATACGGGCGATCTGCTCAATCGCTTAAATTTGGACGTGCGCACCCTGCACGAAGGCCTTTTGGGTGCCTTGCCGAACGTTGCCGCCATGGTGGCTAAGATTATCGGTGCCGTTGCCGTCCTTGTTGTGTTAGATCCTCTTTTTACCGCTATTTTGCTTGTTATCGGTGTTGTCGTATTGGCGGTTTCGTCACTGCTTCGCAACCCGATGAAAAATATTCACAGCAAAGTCAATGAAGAAGAAGGCAAAGTTTCTGGATTTTTACAGGAAACTTTGGAAAAACTATTGATGGTTCAAGCCCTCGATGTTGCTTCTGTTATTGAACAGCGTGCCGATTTGTTGATGGGTGAGCGCTATGAAGCGCAGAAGAAAAAGAAAAATCTCTCACTCGTAACCAATACCGCATTAACTCTTCTGCTTCATATCTCGGGCTTTGTTGCTCTTATTTGGTGTGCCTTCGGCTTGTTTGCAGGCACTATTACGGTCGGCGTGTTAACGGCCATTACCCAGCTCGTTAATCAGATCCAGCGTCCCCTTGTCGGTATGTCGGGCATCCTCCCGCAGTACACGGCTATGCTCGCCTCGGCCGAGCGTCTGATGGCTCTTGAACAGATCGAGCAGGAAGCCTCCGTTGGGGAGTTGGCAGTGGATTATACCGCATTGACAAGTCTTGGCGCTGAGTCGCTGAGCTTCACCTATGACCGTGATACGGTCTTTGACCAAGCCGATTTCGTGTTACCCAAGGGCGCTTTTTCGATCATAACCGGCGCATCGGGTATCGGTAAAAGCACCTTGCTCAAACTGTTACTCGGCATTCGCCGTCCCGATAGCGGTCGCCTGTTTATGGAGGTAGATGGGAAACGGATAACGGTTGACCGTCAAACAAGAAAATGGTTCGCCTACGTCCCCCAGGGCAATTTATTGCTCAGCGGTACTTTGCTTGATAACGTAACGCTTGTTAATCCTACGGCAACGAAAGAGCAGATCGAGCAAGCGCTTTATGTCAGTGCGATGGATGAATATGTATCTACGCTCCCCCAAGGCTTGCAAACGGTCGTGGGTGAAAACGGCGCAGGCTTGTCGGAAGGCCAGTTACAACGATTGGCGATTGCCCGAGCCGTCCTCGGTAACGCCCCCATTCTCTTGCTCGATGAATGTACCTCGGCACTGGATACGGCAACCGAGCAAACGGTGTTGGAACGTCTCTCGCAGTTGCCTGAGCGTATGTGCATCGCCGTAACCCACCGTCCCGCCGCACAGGTGTACAGTCGTTATGCTCTGGAAATTCACGACGGAAAAATTATCGTTAAATAAAGAGTAACGGAGACGTCTTGTTCTCCGTTACTTTTCCCTCTGTATGAAAGGAGAACCGACACTGGAAGAATCGTTGAGATATTTAGGCCCGGTGTTTTTTCGCTCTGCCATCGCCGTTTTGATCGGATTGATCATCGGCAGTGAGCGTGCCAGGCAAGGACGTGAAGCGGGAATGCGCACCCATATTCTGGTGGCGCTCGGCTCGGCCACAACGGCAATGATCGGTATCTTTGCCGGCCAAGCACTGGGAAACCAAGGCGACGTCTTCCGTATCTCGGCGCAGGTCGTATCGGGCGTTGGTTTTCTGGGCGCAGGAGTTATTGTCTTTAAGAACAATAACATTATTACGGGGCTTACTACCGCCGCAGGCGTGTGGACAACGGGCATTATCGGTATTGCTTGCGGATGCGGTTTCTATGTCGGCGCCGTTATCGTAACGTCGATTTATATGTTGGCGATTACCCTGCTTGGCCGCTATGAGCGCAGTAAACGTAAAAACGAAATCGCCTATATCGAAATTGATGATATGTATAAAACCAATGAAATCATTGATGAAATACGCAATTTCAGCGGTATCCGCTTTACCTGTCGCATCCAGCCCCCCAAAAGCGGTTATTCGGGCAATTTGGGGCTGATGCTTTATTTTGAAAACAATGCAAACTTTGATATATTCCGTTTACAGGAACACGAAAATATAGTCTTTGTCGAAGAGGAGTAAGAGGATGAAATACGATGTCCTAATTGTCGGTGCAGGCGTCATTGGCGGTATGGTGGCAAGAGAATTATCGAAGTACGACCTTTCGGTCTGTCTTCTTGAAAAGGAAAACGACGTAGCCAGCGGAGCTACCAAGGCAAACAGCGGTATTATTCACGGCGGGTATGACCCCGAGCCGAATACCCTCAAAGCCGAAATGAACACCAAAGGCGTCCCTCTGCTGTACAAGGCACTGGATGAACTCCACGTTCCCTATAAGCGCAACGGCTCGATGATCGTGGCGTTTGGTAAGGAGCAGGAGCCGGCTATTCACGCCCTTTATGAGCGAGGGCTGGAAAACGGCATCGAGCAAATGCAGATCATCAGCGGGGAAGAGGCAAGAAAGAGGGAGCCCAAGCTCTCGGAGGATATCACCCTCGTCTTGTATGTCCCCACCGCAGGTATCGTCTGCCCGTATAAATTGGCGATTGCCGCCGTGGGCAATGCGATGGATAACGGCGTGGAGTTAAAGCGCAATTTTGAAGTTGTCGCTATTGAGAAAAAAGACGGCTTTGTTATAACCTCTAAAACGGGTGAGCAGGTAGAAGGCAAGTATCTTGTCAATGCCGCCGGCTGTTTTAGTGATAAGGTAGCCGAGATGGCGGGGGACTGCTCTTTTTCGATTATCCCCCGTGCGGGCGAGTATCTGCTGTTGGATCATAACGAGGGCGAAATAGTTTCCCATACCATTTTCCAAGTTCCTACCAAAGAAGGTAAGGGCATCTTGGTAACCCCCACCGTCGACGGTAATTTAATGACAGGCCCCACGGCACAAGTCGTTGCCGCTCCCGAAGACAATGAAATTACCAAGGGCGGTATCAGTACCGTTATGACGTTGGCTCGCAAGAGCGTTCCCTCGGTCAATTTTTCTCAGGTCATTACTTCTTTTGCAGGCGTGCGTTCGTCGGATAAGAATGGCGATTTTATCGTGGAAGCTTCCGATAAGGTGGACAATCTCGTGCAGGTTGCCGCTATTGATTCCCCTGGTCTTACCTCTTGTGTGGCCATCGCCCAAAGAGTCGTTAGCATCTTGCAGGGAATCGGTCTGCCTGCCAAAGAAAAGAAAAACTGGTCGGGCGAGCGTGCCGACACCGAAGCGTTTCGCCATATGACTGATGAAGAGAAGGACGCATATATTAAGGAAAACCCCGCTTTCGGTAAAATTATCTGCCGTTGCGAAATGATCAGCGAGGGCGAGATCCGTCAAGCCATTACCACCAATCCCGTAGCGCTGGATATGGACGGGGTTAAGCGCCGTACCCGTGCGGGTATGGGTCGTTGTCAGGGCGGTTTCTGCTCACCTTACGTGATGAAAATGATTGCCGAAGAAAACGGTGTGAAGATGCAGGACGTTACCAAAAAAGGCGGTAAGTCATCGATGCTTACGGGGAGGTTATAAGAATGCTACATCACGATATCGTAGTGATCGGCGGCGGTCCTGCCGGTATGGCAGCGGCCGTTTCGGCGTATGATGCAGGCGTTACCGACGTTGTTATTTTAGACCGTGAAGAGTCTTTGGGCGGTATTTTGCGCCAGTGTATTCATAACGGCTTCGGGCTCCATAAATTGGGTCGCGAGTTAACGGGCCCTGAGTATGCCGCCGTGTACGAGGAAATGGTAAAGGAAAGAGGGATCACCGTTTATCACGAAACGATGGTAACCGATCTCTCGAAGGATAAAATAGTTACCGCTACCAACCGCAGCGGGCTGATGAAGATACAGGCAAAAGCGGTTGTGTTGGCGATGGGTTGCCGTGAGAGAAGCCGTGGTGCGCTCAATATTTGCGGTACCCGCCCTGCCGGTATTTATAGCGCCGGCACCGCCCAGAAGCTTGTTAACTGTGAAGGCTATATGGTCGGCAAAAAGGTCGTTATTTTGGGCTCGGGTGATATCGGCTTGATTATGGCTCGCCGTATGTCGTTGGAGGGAGCCAAGGTCGAGGCAGTATGTGAGCTGATGAGCTATTCGGGCGGTCTTACGAGAAATATCGTCCAGTGCTTAAATGATTATGATATTCCGCTTTATTTGAGTACCACCGTTGTGCAGATCCACGGCAAGGAACGAGTGGAGGGCGTTACGGTAGCGCAGGTGGATGAGAATCGGGCGGAGATCCCCGATACCCGCCGTTTTATCGAGTGCGATACCTTGTTGCTTTCTTGCGGACTTATCCCCGAAAACGAACTTACCCGTTCGGCAGGCATTACGATGGATCGTGTTACCGGCGGTGCGGTGGTCGACCAAACCCGCCAAACCGATATGGAGGGCGTCTTTGCTTGCGGTAACGTGTTGCAGGTGCACGATTTGGTTGACTATGTTTCGGATGAAGCTGAGTTGGCAGGTAAGGGTGCCGCCGCTTATGTTACGGGAACGGCTAAGGAAAACAAAGCCGTTATGACCCGTGCAGGCAAAGGTGTGCGCTACGTGTTACCTCAGCGCATTACCGATACGGCGCAGGGCGTGTCGCTGTTTTTGCGTGTCGATAAGCCGTATGGTAAGGTGCGTTTTACCGTTACGTCGGACGAAGAGGTGCTGGTGCAGGCGATGCGTTTGAAAGCCGCCCCCGGTGAGATGGAGAAGATCAATATCCCCGCCGATAAGTTAGCCAAAGCCGATGAGCTTTGCGTATCCTTGGAGGAAGTATGATGGATAGAAAATTAACCTGTATTATCTGCCCCCGAGGCTGTGAACTTAACGTGGTGATCAACGGGGAAGAGGTAAAGGTAGCGGGCAACGCCTGCCCCAAGGGCGCCGTGTACGGACATGATGAATCGATACACCCCACCCGTACCGTTACTTCAATCGTGCGTGTTGACAACCGTGAAAATACCATGGTCAGCGTCAAGACCGAAGCGCCGATCCCCAAAGAGCATATCGCCGACTTAATGAAAATTATTCGTTCAGCGACCGTATCGGCACCTGTTGCTATCGGCGACGTCATTTGCGACGATGTTTACGGTACCCGTGTGATTGCGACTAAGGCAATCGACTGAGGAAAGAAAATGGATTATAAAGAGATCAAATTGTTTTTGTTTGATATGGACGGAACCCTGTATTTGGGCGAAAAACTGTTTGATTTTACGAAAAAACTGCTTAAAACCATTCAGGAAACGGGCGGAAAGTACCTGTTTATGACGAATAATTCGTCAAAAAGCGTAAAAGATTACGTAAAAAAACTCGAAAAAATGGGTGTTTCCTGCACAGAAGAGGACTTTATGACCTCTTCCCAGGCCACCGCCTATTACTTAAAGAAATATCACCCCAATAAAACGTTGTACGTTTGCGGTACCAATTCGCTTAAAGAAGAGCTCAAAAAGGAAGGGTTTTGCATCACCGAAAACCTTGATGAGGTGGAGTGTCTGGTGATGGGCTTTGATACCGAACTTACTTTCAAAAAATTAGAAGACGTATCCAAGCTTTTGCTCGGTAATCCCGAACTGCCCTATATTGCCACCAACCCCGATTACGTTTGCCCCACCGAGTTTGGCAGTGTGCCCGATTGCGGCAGTGTATGCGATATGCTCTATAACGTAGCCAAGCGCAGACCGACGGTGATCGGCAAGCCTGAGCCCTTGATGCCTCGTCTGGCGATGGATAAGTGGGGCGTGGACGCCTCGCAAACGCTGGTGGTGGGCGATCGCATTTACACCGATATTAAAAGCGGGCTTGCGGCAGGCACCCATACGGCACTCGTCCTTTCGGGCGAAACCACCGAAGAAATTTTGCAGGCTTCTCCCGATCAACCCGAAGCGGTACTGAAAAGCGCCGACGAGATTCTTAAAGCGCTCGAAAACTAAGCAAAAAGGAACACAGAAAACCTGTGTTCCTTTTTTTGGTTTTTTCTACTTGACAAGCCTTTTAATTGATGATAAAATGCTAAATTGATATTATACTGCCTATTATGCGCATTTTCACTTATTGTGGATTATAGCACAGTCGGTAAAAGGTCAAGTTGTAGGTGTGGTATATCAAATGCTTTTCACAAAAATGAAGGAGTGATTGCTTGTTATGCTGCAAAAAGTAGACCCGTCAGTACTGGGCGCTCACCTCGTAACGTTGGGCAACAACCAGAGGGTGAGTTTCGCTAAGATCAAGGAAGTTCAGGAGATGCCTTATCTTATCGAAGTTCAGAAGAAATCCTACGATCTCTTTATTAAAGAAGGGTTGCAGGAAGTCCTTGAAGATGCTTCGGGCGTTGTCGATCATACCGGAAATCTGGTACTCGACTACGTAAGTTTCACTATTGATGAAACCCCTAAGTATACCGTTGAGGAATGTAAAGAAAGAGATGCCACCTATTCGGCGTCGATGAGAGTAAAGGTTCGTCTGACCAATCAGACCACCGGCGAGATTCAGGAACAGGATATCTTTGTCGGCGACGTTCCTTTGATGACCGAGACCGGTACCTTTGTTATTAACGGTGCCGAGCGTGTTGTCGTTTCTCAGTTGGTTCGTTCTCCCGGCGTGTATTTCGGCACCCAGTTCGATAAGAGCGGTAAGAAGCTCTTTACCGGTACCGTTATGCCTAACCGTGGTCTGTGGATCGAGTATGAAACCGATTCCAACGATATTGTTTATACCCGTGTTGACAAAAACCGCAAGATTCCCGTAACGGTATTGTTGCGTGTATTAGGTCTGCACACCAATGAGCAGATTATCGATACCTTCGGCAACCTGCCCAAGATTATGGCTACCCTTGAAAAGGACAGCACCGACGATTATCAGTCGGCTCTGTTTGAGCTTTACAAAAAGCTCCGTCCCGGCGAGCCTCCTACGGTGGACAGTGCCGAGACCTTTATCAGTAATATGATCTTTAACGGTCGTAACTATGACCTGACCCGTGTCGGCCGTTATAAATATAATAAGAAGCTGGCGCTGGGCGAACGTTTGCACGGTTTACAGCTCAGCCAAGACGTTGTGGCACCTCTGACCGGTGAGGTTCTGTTTGAGGC
>JAZOCX010000116.1:0-14446 GCA_045596725.1 Eubacteriales bacterium | reverse complement strand
ATATCCATCATATCATGGAAATCGGCGTAAGCTTGATACAGCTCAACGGTGGTAAATTCAGGGTTGTGCTTCGGGTCCATACCCTCGTTACGGAAGATGCGTCCGATCTCATAAACACGGTCCATACCACCGATAATCAAGCGCTTTAAGGGCAACTCGGTAGCAATACGCATATACATATCAATATTGAGCGTATTATGATGGGTAATAAAGGGACGGGCAGCAGCACCGCCGGCAATCGTGTTGAGAACGGGCGTTTCCACCTCAATATATTCTCTGTTATCGAGATAAGAGCGCATAAACTTAATGAATTTCGAACGGATAACGAAATTACGTTTTACGTCGGGATTCACGATGAGTTCAACGTAGCGCTGACGATAACGGGTATCGGTATCGGTAAGCCCATGGAACTTCTCGGGCAGGGGCAATAACGCCTTGGCAAGAAGCTTGTACTGTGTAACGTGAATCGAAATTTCGCCCTTTTGGGTGCGGAAAACAAGGCCCTTTACGCCCAAAATATCGCCGATATCGAGCTTTTTATAGGCTTTATATTCTTCCTCACCGATATCATCGCGACGGAAATACATCTGGATACGGCCCTTGCCGTCACGCAGATCGGAGAAAGCGGCCTTGCCCATAACACGCTTGCTCATCATACGACCGGCAAGCGACACCTCTTTGCCTTCCCACTCTTCAAAATTTTCCTGAATGTCGCAACTGTACGCCGAAACGTCGTATTTTACGCAGGTAAAAGGATCGTTGCCGGCGGCAACCATCTCGCCAAGCTTATCCAGGCGCACCTTTTTCTGTTCGGCAATATCAACGATCTGTTCGTTTTCCATCTTTTCATTCTCCTCTTTGAAAACAGGCGTGTAACCAACCGTTACACGCCTAAGCAGATTTTCAGTTACGCCGTAGGAGATACCTTTAATATCTCATACGTGCTTGTTCCGTAGGTGGTTTCGATCTCCACGGTATCACCGACCATATGTCCTACCAGCGCCTTGCCGACAGGACTTTCATCGGAAATACGTCCGTCCATCGGATTGGCTTCATTGGAGCCAACGATATCAAACTGAGCATCCTCTTCAAAATCGGGCTCAACGATATGCACCGAAACGGTAGTACCGAGAGAAACGGTATTATGTTTGATCTGATCTTTGGACAAAATAACGGCAACTTTCAGCGTATTTTCAAGCTCCGAAATACGAGCTTCCAGCTGAGCCTGCTCATTTTTTGCCTCATCATATTCAGCGTTCTCCGAAAGGTCGCCAAAACCTCTGGCAACCTTAATTTTTTCAGCGACTTCTGCACGACGGGTGCCTTTCAGGAAATCGAGCTCCTCGCTGATCTGTTTATAGCCCTGTTCAGTGAGAGTTACCTGTTTTTGCATCATAAAATCCAGCTTTCTTTTGTTTTAAGGGAAAGTACAATACCCCTGTATAACACGATATATTATATCGGTAGACCCCCTATTTGTCAAGGGGCAAGAGCCGTGTTATGGCAAGGTTTTTCAGCCACGCCTGACGGGTAGCGGCGTAAAGAACGCCCGCCGCCTCGGTTGGGGTGAGAGGCAAGGTTGCGGGACAGGGGTAATCCACCTCAAACAGATCCTGAGCCATCACCGCTCGCCCCTGCCCGGGCTTGACCCCCAAAAGGGCAGAAGCCCTACCTGTCGTACAGATAATACCCCGTGCCCACACGTCGGGGGCTTCGGCAATACGAAGGGGCAGACCGCACTCTTGCATCAGCCTGCTTTGCAGATATTTGGCACGTAGGTAATCGGCGGTAACGAGGGTAACGTCCCGACAGTAATCGGCAAGCGCCTTTACCGTCTTTTCGCAGGCAAGGGTAACCTTGTTGGCAACAATTTGCGCCGAGCACTGCGCCGGCGCCAAGCATAAGCCCTGCACCGCCTTTACCGCCGCATCGGGCAGACGAAGCAAACGATATTCCTCGGCATCCAATCTTATGAGCGGACTACCCTCAAAAATCCCCTCTCCCGCATAAAACCGACATCCCGAAAAGAGTGCATCGTCAATCATCTGCAACCTTGCCCGTTTCGTCAGCCGATTCGGCAGGTTATAGATCAGCCAGTCCCCTTGCTGAGTAACGCTCCAACGCCTCGTTTTTTCCTCCGCTATGGTTGCGATCATGCCATCACCTCATAGCAGTATATGAGAAAAAGACCCGCTTATGCGGGTCTTTTTTTAACCTAAGGCAATCATCGCATCGATACAGCGTCGGGCACCGAGCATAACCTCCTCAGTCAGCTCCATCACCTCTCCGCCCCGTCCTTCCACAGCGGCTAAAACGTCGTGTAAGGTCGTGGCTCTCATATCGGCGCAAATCAAATTTTTGCTGAGTATGTAGAATTTTTTATCGGGACACTCGTATTGCAAATGCTCGGCAATACTGTTTTCGGTGCCGATAATAAATTCGGTCGCATCACTCTCTTTGGCATAATCCATAATGCCCTTGGTCGAACCGACGTAATCAGCGTGCTTGACAATGCACTCTCTGCATTCGGGATGCACTAAGAGCTTGGCATTGGGATGCGCCTTCTTCGCCTCAATGGCACAACTTTCGGGAACACCAGCATGAATGGGGCAACCACCCTGCATCAGCATAATGTTTTTCTCTTTCACCTGCGCTTTTACGTAGGCACCCAAGTTGCAATCGGGAATAAACAGAATGTTTTGTTGCGGCATCTCTTTAACGATCTTCACCGCCGAAGAAGAGGTAACGCAAACGTCGCACACCGTTTTCAGTTCAGATGTCGTGTTGATGTAGGCGACCACCGCATAATCGGGATGCTCTTTTTTGAACTCCTCGATCATGGCACGGTTCATTTGATCGGCCATCAAACAGCCCGCCTGAGGATTGGCAAGAATCACCTTTTTCTCAGGTGAGAGAATCTTCACCGTCTCGGCCATAAACCGCACACCGCACATAACCACCGTACGGCTGTCGCATTGACTGGCCTTAACCGATAGTGCAAAACTATCGCCCACAAAATCGGCAATCTCCACAATGTCCCTATTCTGGTAACTGTGCGCTAAAATGCAAATATCCTTTTCTTTTTTCAGTGCTCGGATTTTATCCTGAATATCGCAAATCATTTTATTGCTCACCCTCAATAACGTCGCTGTTATCGTACACTTCTTCGGTCAATACGCCAACGTCAATACCCAGCGCCTCGCAAGCCGCAATCATATACGGATCTTCATCAAAGGGCATCGTGTAGCGATTGAGCTCCTGCTCCTCGGTAAGCGTTACCTTTACGTCGGGGGTCAGCCCTACCATATTAAAGGAGTTGCCGGAGGGCGGGTAATAGGTAAAGTCGGTAATTTTCAAGTAACTACCGTCGGGCAATTTATAAATGGTCTGACCCGTTCCTTTACCGTAGGTGGATTCGCCAACCAGCTGCCCCTTGTCATAATCACGCAAAGCAGCAGCAAACAGTTCTCCGCCCGAAGCGGTATTTTTGTCAACGAGCGCCACCATAGGCAGTTTGGTTTCAATGGCAGTAACGGCCTGATACACCGTTTTATTCGAGCCATCACTACTGCTCTTGCGAACGGCAGTGGCAATGGTACCCTTGCCGATAATACGGTCGGCACATTCAACAACCGAATCAATCAACCCGCCGGGGTTATTACGCAGATCGAAAACGAGAGCGCTGATACCCTGCTTTTCGAGCGCCGACAAAGCAGCGGCGAAATGGTCGGGAGTCAGCGAGTTAAAACCGGTGATTTTCACATAGCCGATGGTGCCCAGCTTTTTATACTCTACCGTAACCTTTTCATACTGTGCACGCATAACGGCAAAGCCAATGCTCTCCTCGCCGCGCTGTACGATAAAGTTAGCGATGGTACCCACCGTACCGGTCAAACGGCTGGACGCCTCTTCAAAGCCGTAGGTAAGTACGCTGACGTTATCGATCATCGTGATAATATCGCCGATCTTCACGCCGGCGGTTTCAGCAGGCGAGCCTTTGGATACGTGAGTAACTTCCATACCCACGTTTTCTACCCAGATAACCGTCAAACCGATGCCGTCATAGGTACCGGCAAGCTGTGCCTGATAGGCACGGTATTCTTCTTTGGAATAGTAAGCGCCGTAGGTATCACCCAGTCCGGTAATGTACCCCTTGGCAATGGCATCGGCAAGACGTTCACTGTCCACCGAGCCGATGTAATTCTCGTTGATAATGTCGTCAATATTTTTAATTTTGGAAAAGGCAGCCTGAACCTCGGTGAGTTCACCGATCTTATTATTGATAATAAAGGTGGTGGCAAGACAGGATACGATAATCGCCGCCACGATCAGGAAGACGGTAACGTCAAGCCTAACTTTTTTATTCATACCTTATCTCCTTTTAATAGGGAGTAACATACAACAACGGATCCACCGCCACACTCTTTCCGCTGGAATTGGGTGCGTGAATCTCAAAATGCAGGTGCGGGCCGGTGGTGTAACGTCCCGAGTTACCGGTACGTCCGATAATATCGCCACGGGTAACCTGCTGACCCACCTTCACCGACTGAGCGCTCAAATGGTAATAGCGGGAGGAATACCCACCGCCGTGGTCGATAGCGATATAGTAGCCACCGTACGTTTCATAACTTACCGCAATCACCTTGCCGGAATTTGTCGCACGCAAGGTGGTACCGTAGGGCGCACCGATATCGATAGCGCTGTGGTACTTGGTCGTACCCGAGCCCATCGGGTCTTTACGGTAGCCAAAACGAGAGGTGATCAGCGTAACACCGGGGGTGGGCCAAACCCAGGTTCCGCCGGCAAAACTACTGTCGGCGCTCACGAGCTTATCGATCTCTTTATTGAGCTCAGCCTTCTTCTTCTCAGCCAGCTCCTGCGCCGCCTGATACTGCTGAATCTTCTTCTTGTTATTGTTTACCACCGTCTGGTATTGAGAACGGGATTTCTCCAACGCCGTCTGCTGGGCATCCAGCTCAGCACGGGCCGTCTCGTTCTCGGCACGCTTTTCTTCCAATGCGGTCTTTTGCGTGTTGATGGTTTCGATGGTTTCATTCATCAGCTTGATCAGGTTATTGTCGTATACCATGATCTGCTCTACCACGTCAATACGGGTCAAAAAGTCGGTAAAATTACCGGCGCCGAGCAGTACTTCAAGATAAGAAGTCTGCCCCGCCTCATAGTTGGCACGCACACGCTCATAGTAGATCTCGTAGTATACGTCAAGCTCAGCCTGATTCTTTTCCAGATCGGTCTGCAATACCCCGATCTCGGCATCAAGCCCTTGAATGATATTATTATAAACGGCAATCTTATCCTCATACAACTGGATCTCGCCGTTAAGACGTTTGACCTCGGCCAACGCCTTATCCATATCTTTATTGGCGCTGTTGATGAGGGAATTATAGTTGGATTGCTCTTTGTTTAATTTGTTCAGTTCATCATATAACTCGGATAAACTGGCGGCCTGCACCTGTGCTACCGGCGTAATGTCGGGAACACCGGTAACAAACAGCATCAGCACCAATAAAAGGCTTACGATACGAATGATTTTCTTCATATGGCGCCTCCCTTACACGTGCAGATGCTTTCTCATGGGGATAGCACTACCCAAC
Organism: Eubacteriales bacterium; assembly: GCA_045596725.1. Classification (GTDB taxonomy): domain Bacteria; phylum Bacillota; class Clostridia; order Oscillospirales; family UMGS1783; genus CAKSHC01. The sequence goes on along the minus strand of JAZOCX010000116.1, from coordinate 8,831 downwards.
ACGCCCATTAACAGGGCAAAGGCAGCAAATCCACCCAAGGCATACCACTGCACACCGCCCCAAGCAATGGGAGCAAAGAGGGCGAGCTGAGCGATCATGGGCGAAAGCAGGCCGTCGTATATGTACCACTGGGCAAAGAAGGCACCGGCACAAGCAACCAAGCCTAAAATCACACCCTCGCACACGAAAGGACGGCGAATATAGCCATCGGTAGCGCCCACGTATTTCATAATGCTGATCTCATCGCGGCGAGCGAAAATGGTCATACGAATGGTGTTAGCAATGATGAAAATGGAAACAAACATCAAGATCGCCACGATCCAAATACCCACAACAGTAACACCGCTGCGCAAATTCACCAGCGTGTTAACAACGTCGGAAGACCCACGCACGTTAGCAACGCTGTCCATTTTTTCAATTTCGGCAAGGGTGGCGTCGTAGCGTTCGAGATCGGCCACCTTGATATGATAGGACGCCCGCAAGGGGTTGTTTTCTTCTAAGTTAGCAAAAAGATCCTGCTGATCGGGGAACATACTCATATAGTCAGCCAGCGCCTCGTCCTTAGAAACAAAAACCGACTGTGCAATATTCTCGTGGCCAACGAGCGCCTGCCCGAGAGCGTCGATCTGCGCCTGCTCGGCATCCTCATTGATAAAGACAACGACCTCGTCCTCCTGTTGCATCTGCACAACGAAGGTGTTGAGGTTACCAACGATCAAGAGCGCACTGCCCATAATCAGCATACACGCCGCCATAATGATAATGGAAGCAACAGACATCAGAAAATGCTTAAAAATACCATGGAAGGCTTCTTTAATCACTCTCACAGTACGTACCCCCCTTCACGGTCGGACACCACGTGGCCGGTATTAAGCGTAATAACACGCTTGTTATAATCGTCTACCAATTTATTGTCGTGGGTTACGACGACAACGGTAATATTCTGCGAATTGATGATGGAAAAGAGCTCCATGATCTCACGGCTCATCACGGGGTCAACGTTACCCGTCGGCTCGTCAGCGATGATCATACGGGGCGCATTGATGATGGCACGAGCCAGCGTAACACGCTGTTTCTCACCGCCCGACAACTCGGTAGGATACTTGTTGGCCTTGTGAGGCAACCCCACCAGTTGCAACACGTATTTTACCCTCTTGCGGATCTCGCTTTCGGGCTGACCGACAACCTGCATAGCAAAGGCAATATTTTCGTATACCGTCTTGCTGTCGATCAGGCGGAAATCCTGAAAGACAACGCCCATGGTGCGGCGCAATTTAGGCAGATGCCGACGGCGCATCTTGCCGATATCAAAATTATTCACCACAACCGAGCCCTCGGTGGGTTTCACCTCACCCATCATCAGCTTGATCATGGTACTCTTGCCGGCACCGGAAGGCCCGACGATAAAAACAAATTCCCCATCCTGAATATCGAAGGATACGTGATCCAGCGTGTTCACGCCGTTACCGTAGGAATGAGAAACATCCTTAAATGAAATCATATTTTACCCTCCTTTAATACTGATTGGGCTTAGACGCAAGATACTTGCGCACCAACAGCGCCATTTTGAAGGTGATCGCATCTTCAAACTCACGGATATCCAGCCCCGTAATACGCTGGATCTTATCCAGACGGTAAACGAGCGTATTACGGTGAACGAAGAGCTTTCGTGCCGTTTCGGAAACGTTGAGGTTATTCTCAAAAAACTTATTGATGGTAAAGAGAATTTCCTGATCCAGCGACTCCACCGAGCCCCGATCGAAAACCTCGCTTAAAAACATCTCGCATAGGGTGGTCGGCATCTGATAGATCAAACGCCCAACGCCTAAGTTGTTGTAGGAAACGATATTCTTTCTCTTCTCAAAAATCTTACCGATTTCAAGCGCAATCTGCGCTTCCTTATAGGAGCGGTTGAGATCTCGCAGATCCCTCACCACGGTACCGATACCGGCGCAGGTGTGCATGTAGAGCTCACCTTCCAGCATCGAGATGACCGATAGCGCCAACTCTTCGAGATACTTATTTTCCATACCGGGATACACTTCTTTGATCAGCACGATATCGTGCTCGTTGACCGGCAAAACGTAGTCTTTGTGCTTTTCGGGGAAAAGCTCGGTAATGAGATCAAGACTTGCCCAGTCAACCTTATCCTCCAATCGGAGAAGTATCACGACACGGTCAACCTCACCCATGAATCGCAGTTGCTTGGCTTTGAGCGCAATGTCCGACTCCTGAATGTTATCGAGTACGATATTTTTCAGAAAATCAGCACGGCTGTACTGGTCGTTGTAATACTCCTTCACGCTCCCAAGCGCAATGGAAAGCACCCCCGCCATTTTGTCGGCAAACTCATCTCCGCCCTCAACGAAGATAATGTACTCGGGGCGAATATCGTTTCCGATCGCGCGGTAGGTTTTCCCGCCCGAAAGAGCGGTGGAATAGGTATATCCTCCGACAGGGGGCATATTCGCACTGTCATCCTCCCCGATACGGGTCAGATCACTGCAAGCGATAACGGTACCCTGCCCATCTATAACGCCGATGACACGTCCGATAGTAGCGTGCATCTGGGATACAATCGACTGAAATAATTTATTGGCCATGCTCATCCTCCAAATCTGGCAAATTTTGTGATTTTTTGGGAATTTTGCATAAAATCACATATATATTTTATACGAAATCGTCATTTTTTGCAACTCTTTTTTACCGTTTTGTAAGATATATTGACTCAATTTGTCAAAAATGATTTTAATGGTTGCAAAATCTTGGATTTTTTGGTATGCTAAACTAAATTAGTGTTTATGAAGGGGTCCGCTATGGAAAACTACGACATTTCAAAAACCTTTGGCATACTCTCTTTCGGCGATGCGGCCATGAAAGAGCGTCTGTCGCCCTGCGCCTACGCCGATATCCGCAAGACGATCGACGAGGGCAGCCCCCTGCAAGCCGATACGGCAGCGGAAGTAGCCACGGCGATGAAGGACTGGGCGATCGAACACGGCGCCACCCACTTCACCCATTGGTTTGCCCCGCATACGGGCATTACGGCAGAAAAGCACGATTCCTTTTTGAACGTAACGCCCGACGGTAAGGCGATCATGGAATTTTCGGGCAAGATGCTCATTCGTGGTGAGACCGACGCTTCCTCTTTCCCCTCGGGCGGTCTGCGTGATACCTTTGAGGCAAGAGGCTATACGGCGTGGGACTGCACCTCACCCGCCTTTATTAAAGACGGCACTTTGTATATCCCCACCGCCTTCTGCTCTTATAACGGCGAATCGCTGGATAAGAAAACACCCCTGCTTCGCTCGATGGAGTCGTTAAATATCCACGCCCTGCGTGTCCTGAGAGCTTTGGGCAATACCACCTCTAAGCGTGTGATTGCCACCTGCGGCCCCGAACAGGAGTATTTCTTGGTCGACCGTCAGTTTTATAAAAAGCGTCGCGACCTGATGCTGTGCGGCCGCACCCTGCTGGGCGCCCGCCCCGCCAAGGGTCAGGAGATGGACGATCATTATTACGGCCGCTTAAAACTGCGTGTAACCGCCTTTATGAAGGAGCTCGACGAGCAGTTGTGGAAACTCGGCGTCCCTTCGAAGACTAAGCATAACGAGGTTGCCCCCGCTCAGCACGAGCTGGCTCCCATTTTTGCTACTGCTAATATCGCTTGCGACCAAAATCAGCTCATTATGGCGCTGATGCGTCAGGTTGCCAAGCGCCACGATTTGGCCTGCCTGCTCCACGAAAAACCCTTCAAGGGCGTCAACGGCTCGGGTAAGCATAATAACTGGTCGCTGTGCACCGATGACGGTCAGGTTCTGCTCGACCCCGGTTCCACCCCTTATGAAAATACCCGCTTCCTGCTTTTCTTGGCAGCTACCGTGAAGGCGGTGGATGAGTATGCCGATCTGCTTCGCTTCTCTATCTCCGTCCCCGGCAACGATCTGCGTCTGGGCGGCAACGAAGCCCCTCCCGCTATCGTGTCTATTTTCCTTGGCGATGAACTGGGCGCCGTTGTCGATTCGCTGATTACCAATAAGCCCTATGCTCAGCCCGATGGCGAGAGTTTACATATCGGCGTTAATTCCCTGCCCCCTCTGCCCCGTGATAATACCGACCGTAACCGTACCTCGCCCTTTGCCTTCACCGGCAATAAGTTCGAGTACCGTTCCTGCGGTTCGAGCGCCTCGGTGGCCGACTCCTGCACCGTTCTTAACGCCATTGTTGCCGATACCCTGCGTGAGTTTGCCGACCGTTTGGAGGCCGGTTGCGATGCCAACGAGCTGATTATTGAAACCTTGAAGGCACATGAGCGCATTATCTTTAACGGCAACGGCTACACCGATGAATGGGTACGCATCGCCGAGAAACGAGGCCTGCCCAATTACCGTTGCGCCGTGGATGTTCTGCCCGTGATCTTGGCAGAAAAGAACGTCCGTATGTTCGAGCGCACCGGCATCTTTACCGAAAACGAATGTCGAGCCCGTTATGAGATCGAGCTCGAAAAATACGCTAAGACCATCAATATCGAAGCCTTGACCTTAGCCGAAATGGTCCGTCATTCCATTTTGCCTCATGCGATGGAATCCTGCGGTACGTTGGCTAAAAAATGCGCCGATGTCGAGGCGATCACCGGCAAGAACAAAACCTTCCGTGCCAAGGTGAAACTATTGGTTGACCTGATCGACCGTATCGAAGAAAAACTGGTTGCCTTAGAAGATGCCACCGAAAAGGCAAGCAACCTTGTCGACCGTCTTGATAAGGCTCGTGCCTATCACGATCACGTAACGGTCGCCATGGAAGAATTGCGTGAGCCCTGCGACTTGTTAGAGCAAAATATGGACGAGCGTGATTGGCCCCTGCCCTCCTATTTTGATATGATGTTCCGTATGTAAAAACCCACTCAGCCACCCCGTCGGGGTGGCTGACTTGCATTATGGGGCATTTTATAGTATAATGTGAGAGTATAAGGAGGTCATTTATGAAAATAAAAGAAAAATTGACAACGCTCCTGCCCACACTGGCACTCTCTGTGTTACTTGCCGTGTGCGTCGCCGTTACGGTGTTAACGACAACCCTGCGTTGCTATCATATTCTCCTTAATGGTCAGCAAACAACCCTGCTCTCCTTTTCGTCCGATATCGAAAAGGTACTCGAAAAAAGCGGACTGCCTATTGAGGAGCATTACGTGATTGAAACCACGTCGCCCTCTCCCATGACCACCACCATCACGATACACACCACCTTTGACGTAACCATCACGGTCGACGGCGCCACCCATCAAAAAGAGCTTTCGGCAAGCGCCACGAGGGGCGAAGTACTGGAAGCCTTTGGCGTTATCGTGGATGAAGACGATCTGTTCACGATGAACGAGCAGGATATTCTCACTTCCGATTGCACTTTGGTAGTCAATCGCATTGAAAAGAAAACCGAAACCTATCAAGAGGTCATTGCCTGTCCGGTCAATGACATCACCCAGCCCGAGCTCGGCACCGAAACGGTTACCGCCCCCGGCAAGGAAGGGTTGCGTGAGGTAACCGCCATTCGTACCTATACCGACGGCGTGATCACCCACGTACAGGAGCTGGAAAGCAAAATTCTAAAAGAGCCAACCACCACCACCATCTATTCGGCACAACCGATCGAACACCCCGAAGAGGGTGTCCCCACCGATTATAAAAAGGTGATGATCTGTGAATCCACCGCCTATTGTCTGCGAGGCACCACCGCCACGGGCAAACGCACACAGGTCGGCTACGTAGCGGTTGACCCGAAAACGATCCCGCTTGGCAGTCTGCTCTATATTAAGAGCCTCACCCCCGGTGTGGAAGACTACGGCTACTGTATTGCCGCCGATACCGGCGCTGCCATTAAAGGCCAAATGGTGGACGTGTATTTCTATACGAAGGAAGAATGCGTGAGCTGGGGCCGACGGGATATCGAAGTATATCTTGTTAAATAAATAAAAACGGAGCGACTTATCGTCGCTCCGTTATTTTGATATTGTAACTAATACCATCATCCAAGAACTTACTTCATTGGACCGTACCTCGTTTCGAAAATTAAGGTTTTTTCAACACGCGCTTTCTTGATGCAAGCCCGTGGGCTCTTACACTGGTACCGCTCCTGGCTCTCCTCATTTTCTTCACCTTCCCTTGGTGTTTATTTTTTCTATTCCCTTTTTCTGTCTTTATTATAATCAACATTTTAACGATTGTCAATACTTTTTTATAATTTTTTTCAACTTTTCACACATTTATTATGCTATATTGCACAAAAATAAAGAAAAACACCTGATTTCTCAGGTGTTTTAAGCGATTATTCTACGAGTACAGGATCGAAATTGATGACGTCCGCCGAAATTAACCGATAGGTTACCCCATCCTTTTCTCCTTCAAAGGCACGTCCTTTCCCACCGTAATGCAGATGCCCGTAATAGCATTTTTTAATGCCGTAGGCAGAAAGCACGTCGGAAAAGAGAGTGCAATCACTCACGGGAGAAAGGGGCGGATAATGCATAAAGACGATCGGTTCGCCACCCAACGCCAGCGCCTCTTTACAACTGGCTTCCAAGCGAAGCACTTCACGACGCAACAGCTTGTTGTCCTGCGGTGAGGCACCGAAGATATTCCAACCCCGACTGCCGCACACCGTCTGATCCCCCACGGGATAAGCGTTGTTGAAAAGGAAATCAATGGTGTGTAACTCATTTTCTTCCAATAGCGCTTTTAATTTTTTTAGGGTGCTCCACCAATAATCGTGATTGCCCTTCATTAAGAGCTTACGCCCCGGAAGTCGGTCGATAAATTGCAGGTCGGGAAGCGCTTCTTCGGCAGTCATACCCCAAGAAAAATCCCCTGCAATAACAACGGTATCGGCATCGGTAATGGAGGCACGCCAATTTTTTTCTAATTTTTCTACCGCATTTTCCCAGCGATTGCCGAAAATATCCATCGGCTTGTCAACCCCGAGAGAAAGATGCAGGTCAGCAATTGCAAAAAGTGCCATTTTCTTTACCTGTATTTTTCCCACATTCCTCGCTCATACTATAAGCGAAAGGATGTGTGATATATGAGTTGTAATAAGGTGAACAGCGGTGTGCATTGCGAAGTGGCAAACTGCCATTTCCACGACAAGGAAGACCATTGCACCGCATCCAAGATCAATGTCGGCCCGGGCTATGCCTTTTCGAGTGCTGATACCATCTGCGCTACTTTTAAGCCGAACAAATGATCGAAAAAGAAGGGGCTAATGCCCCTTCTTTTTTATTTTACAAAATCAAGGAGCTTGTCGCCCATGGCGGTACGGTCGATCACCTGCGGGAAACGAATCGGCATGGATTTGAGATTGCCGAGCGATGCAGGACAAGCCACGCCGTAGCCCTCTTCCAAGGAAGTAAGATTGATAAACTCGTCTTCATCGGGCGTTTCTCCCAAAGCCGAAAGAACAGACGAAGCAAACTTAAAGGGAGATGCGGTAGAGGCAACCAGCATCGGGTTTTTACCGTCTGCCTTACGGCAAGCACCGATGGCAACGGCGGTATGGGTATCGCAAACGTACTTGTCCTCTTCCCAGGTCTTTTTGATTACGGCACGGGTACCTTCTTCATCGATACTGTCGCCGATGAAGAGTGCGCTCAGACGTGCAAACACCTCATCGCTAACCTGATACATACCCTTGTCTTTAAGCTGATTCATCAAATCAGCGACGGCAGCACAGTCGCCGTCATACAGATACCACAACATACGCTCCAAGTTCGAGGAAATAAGAATATCCATCGAGGGGGAAATGGTGGCGTGGAAATCACGGTTTTTGTTGTAGACACCGGTGTTGATAAACTCGGTCAGCACGTCGTTAGCATTGGAAGCGCAAACAAACTTCTCAATGGGAAGACCCATACGCGAAGCCATGTAAGCCGCCAAAATATTACCGAAGTTGCCGGTAGGAACGCAAACGTCAATGTTATCACCCATGGCAATCTTACCCTGCTGTACAAGTTTGAGATAGCCGTGAATGTAGTATACGATCTGAGGGAGCAAACGACCGAAGTTAATGGAGTTGGCACTGGATAAGAAGCACTTTTTCTCATTGAGCGCCTCTCTCATCGTATCATCAGCAAAGATGGTTTTTACACCCGTCTGGGCATCGTCAAAATTACCCACGATACCGCAGGAGCAAACGTTGTCGCCCTTCTGGGTGATCATCTGCAATTTCTGCATATCGCTTACGCCGTCGCTGGGATAGAACACCAAAATTTTGGTGCTCTGCGCATCGCAAAAGCCTTCCAAAGCCGCCTTGCCGGTATCACCGGAGGTGGCGACGAGAATAACAGCGGTGCGCTCCTCTTTTTGCTTTTTCAGCGAAACCGAAAGCAGGTGCGGAAGCATCTGCAAAGCCATATCCTTAAAGGCACAGGTCGGGCCGTGCCACAGTTCCAAAATATGCTTACCCGAATTTAGTGTGCAAATGGGAGCCGGATCCTCGCCGCCAAACTTCTCAGCGGTATAGGCATTATTTACACAATAGGAAATTTCCTCATCGGTAAAATCATTAAGATACAAGCGCAGGATCTTCTCGGCCGTCTCCTTATAGGATAACCCCAATAACGCTTCCATATCACAGGCAGGAATGGTTTCGGGTACGTAAAGTCCGCCGTCGGGCGCAAGACCTCTCAAAATAGCGGCGCTGGCGCTGACCGCAGGACTCTTTCCTCTCGTACTGATAAAATTCATCGTTTTCACCTCAGATGTTTTTTCATATATTCCATTGCATTATCGAAAAACAAATGGTTTGCATAATCATTTCTCTGCCAATTTTTCACCAGATCGTAC
>JAZOCX010000115.1:0-14460 GCA_045596725.1 Eubacteriales bacterium | reverse complement strand
TGGTGGTAATCAAGGGCAGGTACACACCCAAGCCCTGATGCAGGGCGGGTGAGAATTTTTTAAGCAACAACTCTAACATCTGTACCAGGGTAGCAATAACGAGGATAAAGACGATGTTTTGCATATACCCTAAGTTCAGCGCATTGAGCACGAAATACTGAATGGGCCAGGTAACGGCGGTAGCAATCAGCATAACGATGGTTACGGCAACACCCATACCCGTTGCCTGATCGAGTTTTTTAGATACGCCCAAGAAAGGACAGATGCCGAGGAAACGGCTGAGTACGTAGTTATCAACCAAAACCGAGGAGAGCAAAATAATCACTAAGGTCTTAAACATTTCCATTATCTCTCCCCTCCTTCCTTTGCCGTACGGCAGTTAACGGCATTGGGGCAAGAAGCGCAGGCAAAGGACTTCTTTTTCGGAGCCTTGCCCTTGGTAATCGCATACACCAGCGCAATCAACAAGCCGTAAACCAGCAAACCGCCGGGGGCTTTGGTTAAGAATTCGATCTTGTAATTTTCCAAAAAGCCGATCGGCATACCGGCAAAGGATGCCGAGCCGAATACTTCACGGATTATCGACATGGCCGTCAGCGCCAAAGTGAAACCAAGACCCATACCGATACCGTCGCGCGCCGAAGCCACCACGGTATTTTTACCGGCAAACATCTCGGCACGGCCGAGAATAATGCAGTTTACGGTAATTAAGTCAAGATACACGCCGAGCGTGGTGTACAGATCGGGTAAATAGGCCTGCACGATCATTTTTACCACCGTTACAAAGCCGGCGATAATGATGATATAGCAAGGGATACGCATCGTTGCGGGAATGACCTTGCGCAGCAGTGAAATAAAGATATTCGAGCAAACCAACACCGCCAGCGCCGCCAAGCCCATACCGAACGCACCATCTACGGTGGTAGTCGTTGCTAAGGTGGGGCAGGTGCCCAAGATCAGCACCAATACGGGGTTTTCCTTGATAATGCCCTTTAAGAGGATAGAAAGATTATTGCTTTTCTCCATGATCATTTACCCCCTTTCAGTACATTAACAGCCTCAAAGGCACGCAGGATCGCTTGTTTATAACCGTCGGTCGTCAGCGTTGCACCGCTGATGCCGTCGATCTCAGTATAATTATCCTTGGTTTTTCCATTAAACTGACCGTAGAAGGTCTCCTTAGCACAGGCATCGCCAAGGCCCTGCGTTTCCGCCTGAGAAACGGTCATACAATCGATAATGGTACCGTCGGCGCTTATCGAAACCTTGACAACGATATACTCGCCCGAAGCCGGATGGTATTCGTTACCGCCCTTAATGCCGTAGCCGGCACCCTTGGTTTCTACGATATAGTTGCCCGACGCCGTTTTCTGCGCCGATACGAGATAGGTCAAATCGGGATAAGCACTTACGTCAATATCGGTTACCTTGGAATTCTTTACAGCTTCCACAGCGGCAGCGACCTGAGCATTATCCGTGCCGTTTGCGCCGACACCGATAAACTCCTCGCCCACAACGCAGACGTAGCCTGCACCGTTTTCTGCCTTATAAATAGCGTTTACCCCTTCAACGGCCTCAACAAGGAAGAGTTTGACAAAGGTATCGCCCTCGGGCAGAGCCGTTTTCAGATTATCCGCCAGAATCTCTTCTTCACTACGGATATCGACCTCGCCACCGCCTAAGATTATGACGGTATTGAGTGCGTCCTTTACGGCATTTTTATAGGCTTCGGTGGTTTTGGTAGCACCGGCAATGATCTCAACAGCCTCAACGCCTTCGGCATTTTTATCGGTGAAGTTTTCACCATACGTTTTTTCCTTGCCGAGAGTCTCGTTCGAGGAGATGCAAACGGCACCCGTTACGATGCCTTCATTTTTTACACCGCACATAATGACCATATCCGAGCCATAACCTGCCGTAACCATTTTTACGACGTAGCCAAGACCCGATGATTCCTTATAGACCTCGGTTACGGTAGCGGGAAGCTCATAGGTGCTGATATCCACCGGCTCAAAGCCCTTGCCCTCGCTCATCACTTCCAGCAAAGCGGCATTAGCGGCGGCGTTTTGATTCTGGGCAATTAAAGGAGCCGTAATGGTATTCGTGCCGGCGACAAGCAACGTGATAACAACACAAATGCAAACGGCGATTGCCACTTCCTTTATGTTCTTTTTCATGCTTGTTCACCCCCTACTCCAAAGACCTTACGACGGGTCCAACCAGAAATATAAGGCGTGAGAATGTTCATAAACAAAATAGCAAAGGAAACGCCTTCGGGATAACTGCCGAAATAGCGAATGACGCAGGTAAGTACGCCCGCACCCAAGCCAAAGAGGATTTTACCCCACGGCGTGGAGGGCGAGGTAACGTAATCGGTTGCCATAAAAATAGCGCCGATAAACAGTCCGCCCGACAACGTAAGCGCCAGAGCCGACTGCACGTCAAAGCCTTCCATCAACAAAGAAAATACAAAGACGGTTCCGATAAAGGAAGTCGGGATATGCCAGGTAATCACACGGCGGATCAAGAGATAGATACCGCCGAGCAGTAAGGCAGCCGCACAGGTTTCGCCGATAGCGCCGCCGTGATTGCCGATAAAGAGAGTGAGCAAACTCGGCATCTGCTCCGATGCCAAGGGTGTTGCACTCGAAACGGCGTCTGCGGGGAAGGCCGCCGTGGCAAGAGAGCCGAAGGCGATCAGCATAAAGACACGGGCGGTGATAGCGGGGTTAACGAGATTATTACCAAGCCCGCCGAAGATGCACTTAACAATAACAATGGCAAAAACCGAACCGACTGCACACTGCCACAGCGGGATATTGGCGGGCAGATTAAGAGCCAACAACAGCCCCGTAACGGCGGCAGAAAGATCGCCTACCGTTTGTTCTTTTTTGGTGATGAGCGCAAAGAGCGCTTCACAACCAACACAGCAGGCCACACAAAGGGCGATAACGAGCAAGGAACGTAAGCCAAAAAGGACGACGCCCGCCACCGTTACCGGCAACAGTGCGATCAGCACGTCACGCATAATGCTCTGGGTGGTGCGACCGCAATGGATATGGGGGGAAACGGATAATTTCATCAAACTCATTGTACCTTCCCCTCCTTCAAAAATTGTTTGGCTAATTTATTTTTCTGTACCAAGGGACGGTTGGCAGGGCAAACAAAGCCACAGCAACCGCATTCCATACAATTAACAACCCATAATTCTTCCAGCGACTCACGATCACGCTTATCATAGGCACGGGCTATGTCAGCCGGAGCCAAGCCAAAGGGACAATGATTCACACAAGCACCGCAGGAAATGCAGGCGGTCGTCTTGGGTGTTTTCACTTCCCTCTCGGTCAACGCCAAGATGGCGTTGGTATTTGATAAGATCGACGAGGCACTGTCGGCTACCGCAACACCCATCATGGGGCCGCCGTTAATAAGTTTGGCGGGTTTCTCTTGTAAGCCGCCGCAAAATTCAAGTAAGTCCGAAAGGGACGTACCGATGGGAACGATGACGTTTTGGGGGTTTGCAACCGCTCCGCCGTCTACCGTTACGCATTTCTCCACCAAGGGCATACCCGTTTTCAAATAGGCACCGATGGTGGCGAGGGTGGTGCAATTGAGCACCAGACAGCCCACGTCTTTGGGCAATTTACCGACAGGGACGGTGCGACCGATGGTGTGATAGATGAGCACCTTCTCTCCGCCCTGCGGGTAAACCGAAGGCAGAACCTTGACCTCGACCTTAGGCTCCGTAAAACTCTTTGCCATATCACGAACGGCGGCAATAGCCTCTTTCTTGTTGTTTTCAATGCCGAAAACGACCCGCTTAATATCCAAGAAACGGCAAACGGTCTGCAAGGCATAGGCCATATCTTCACCACGATAAAGCATCGTTAAGGTATCGCTGGTAACGTAGGGCTCACACTCGGCGCCGTTAATAATTAAACAATCAATATTCTGCGCATCCAATTTTATATGGGTGGGGAATCCTGCTCCGCCAAGACCCACGATACCGCTTTGTGCCAGAGCATCAATCAAGTCCTGACGAGAGTTTACAGTGGGAGCGGTAACGGATTCATCGACTGCCATCAATCCGTCCGATTCAATCACAACGGCGGGAACCGTTGTGCCGTTGTGCAGGACGTACTCGGTAATAGCGGTAACCTTACCTGAGGCACCGGCAAAAATACAGGAAGAAACCTTAGCGGTTGCTTCACCGATTTTGGTGCCTACCTTAACCATATCGCCCACCTTCACAACGGGCGTGGCAGGTGCGCCGATATGCATCGACATCGGTACGGTTATCTGAGACGGTGCGGGCATACGCACAGCCGTTTGTTTTTGCGTGTTTTTTCTATGCGGAACGTTTATTCCGTGGAGAGAAAACGCCATAATTGATACACCTTTCTTTATTCTTTTAAGGATTTATCGGTTAGATCAAGCACAACCGAATGCTCGGTTTGCCACTGTTTACTATATCGGTCGTGCTCGCCGTCGCAATGCGGGTAATGGTCGATCTCCGCCATTTTACCGAATGCTACGCCAACACTTCCCTGCTGCCACAGCAGTTTTACTGCCGTAAACTTCGCATCTGTTGGCTGAGAATGAGCTATCACCTTTTCATCGTTATCATAAAATACGGCTTCACCATGTTCAGAAACGACAATACGGCATCCGTCAAACGCCGTTTCTCTAAGCACTTCCCCGCTCACAGCCAAGGAAAAATTGTGAGGCAGAACAAGGAGCACCAGCTGAGAATCTGCGCCGAATACGGTATCGTCCTGCGTTATGTATCCGCCAAGGTTTTGAAATTCATAACGGATCTCTCTCATAATCACCATTCTCCTTTATTTTTCTGTATTTATTATATCATATCCCCGATTTAATAGCAAATAAAAAATCCGCTCCTATAAGGGGCGGATTTCATACATAAATAAGGCTCAGCGCTTTGCCTTGATTTTGGCAAGCAAGAAGAAGACGCCGACCAAAACCATGCCGACGGCAATTGCGACAACGAGGTCAAAAACAACAGTGAGAATAAAGGTAACGAACAAGATCAAAATATCGGTCTTAGGCGAGTTTTTAACAATGGCAACAAACTCACGCCACTCGCTCATATTATAGGCTACCACAAACAAAATAGCGGCAATCGTGGGCATGGGAATGAGAGAAGCATAAGGCATCAACACCACCAACACGAGCAACAGTACCACGGCGTGAACCATACCCGCAATGGGGGTTTTGCCTCCGTTTTTGATATTGGCAGCCGTGCGGGCAATCGCACCCGTGGCGGGGATACCGCCAAAGAGGGCCGACGCCATATTGCCCACACCCTGTGCGATCAGCTCGGTGTTGGAATTGTGCTTGCCGCCCGTCATACCGTCGGCAACAACACAAGAGAGAAGCGACTCAATGCCTGCTAAAATGGCAATGGTAACGGCATCGGGCAAAACGGCCTGCACCGATTCCCACGAAAAGGCGGGCAACGACGGCACGGGCAGTGCCGAGGAAACGGTATAAAGCGAGCCGATGGTATTCACGTTCATATTGAAAACCTTTACCAATACGGCCGACACAACAATGGCGAACAAAGAAGGCGGGATTTTCTTAATGAACTTCGGTACCACGATCAAAATAGCCAGTGAAACAGCGCCAATGGCAAAGGCTTCGAGATTAAAGGTATGAAGCTGACGCACTACCTCTTGTGCCTTTTCCATCGTTTCAATGGGGCTATGCACAAAGGTAAGCCCCAGAAAATCCTTTATCTGCCCAATCACGAGGGTAATAGCGATACCTGCGGTAAAGCCGGTGGTAATACTATGGGGAATAAAACGAATGAGGCTGCCTAATTTCAGCACACCCATCAAAATCAAGATCACGCCGGCAATCAGCGTAGCTAAGACAAGTCCCGAAAAGCCGTTTTTCGCCACGATGCCTGCCACAATCGTAGCAAAGGCGGCGGTGGGGCCGGCAATCTGTACGGCACTTCCCCCCAGCATTGAAATGACAAAGCCTGCCACAATCGCCGTATATAGACCCTGCTCCGGCGTTACCCCCGAAGCAAGAGCCAAGGCAATCGAAAGAGGCAGTGCAATAATGGCAACGATCAGACCGGCGGTAAGGTCGTTTACCAGTTGCTTACCGTTATAATTTTTTAATGAAGACAGAATGTGAGGCCGAAAAATAGACTGTTTTTCCATAATTTTCACCGCTTTTGCAAAAAATACCCTATGATTATAAGCCTTATTTCGACACTTTTCAATAGTTTTTTAGCGAAAAAACAAGTGCGTCGCATTCGCGACGCACCGTTTTGTGCTTTTTATTTACTTAATTTATTTTTCGATGTTGTAATACTTCTTCAAGGTTTCGAGAGCCTTGTTGCAGTTGCCTTCAAAGGCCTCAGCGGAAACATCGAAGTAGCCGATGTAGCCGTTAGCGGCTTCATCGCCGGCGTTCTGATAGAACTCCTTGCCGTTAGTATCGGTCAGACCCATAGCAACGAAGGAAGAAGCGGGAACCTGACCGCCCTGAGCAACGCTCTCGCAAACGTAGTTGCGGTCGAGCAACAGAGCGATAGCCTTACGTACCTCTGCTCTCTCTTCTTCGGTTTCGAGGCCGAGAGTAGCGTTTACGTTAAAGCAAGCATAGTAGGTGCCGAGCTGACCAGCGATAACGAACTCGTTAGGATAGTCCTTCTTCAAGGTAGCGATCTCGTTGGTGGGAACATCGTCGATCATCAGCCAGTCGCCCTTCTTGAAGTTAGCCAGCATATTGTTAGCATCATCGGACAGGTAGAAGTTGAGAGTGGGCATGGTTACGTCGGCAGCGTCAACATAATTGTCGTTCTTAACCAAGGTGATCATGCTGTCATGCTCCCAAGCCTTCATGGTATAAGCACCGTTGGAAACATAGGTGGAAGGACTGGTAGCCCAAGCTTCGTTTTCAACTACGTCCTTACGTACGGGGAAGTAGGTGGGGAATGCAAGGAGCTCATTCCAGTAAGCTACGGAGTTAGAGAGGGTAACGGTGATGGTCTTAGCAGCGTCGTCAGCAACAACTGCCAGAGCATCGGTGCCGTAGCCCTTAACAACGTCGAACATATAGCCGTAGTCAGCGCCGAGTTCGGTGCTGGCGGCGCGCTTCCAAGCGTACTCGAAATCGCTGGCTTTCAGTTCTTTGCCGTCGGACCATTTCAGACCGTCGCGCAGGGTGTAGGTGTAGGTAACGGTGCCGTCGTCATTAACAACGCCCTCTACCAATTCCTTAGCGCAGTCAGCCTGAATAACGAGCTTGCCGTTTTCATCCTGAGCCCACTTAGCCAGACCTGCGAACAGGTGGGAAACGAGCGTAGCGCCGTCTACCGCAGAGTTCAGTGCAGGGTCAAGAGTGTCAGGCTCAGAAGCCAAGCAAACGTCCAGAGCATTTTTGCCTTCAACGGTGGTGCCGTAGAAGTACTTATAGCCCAGAGGGCTGGAAAAGAAGCCCTTAACGGAGTCGTCGATCATGTACAGGTCGGTGTAGTAGTAGATGGGAACGATGGTGCCGGTGCTCATGAGGAGATCCTCAGCAGCATGCATCATTTCGAGGCGCTTAGCGTTATCGCTCTCTTTCTTGATCATACCGATGAGTACGTCATAGGTCTGAGCCCAGGTGCCGTTCTCAACTTTTTCGCCGCCCCACTTGGTCATGTCGAGATCATAGATCGCAACCTTGGCGTGTTCGCCCTTACCAAGCTGGCAATCGTTATTGCCCGAGGAGGAGATCCACATATCCAAGAAGGAAATAGGATCGTTGTAGTCGCCCAACCAACCGTTACGGGCGATGGTGTAGTCGCCATTCTTACGGGTGTTCAGGAAGGTGTTCCACTCCTGAGATTCCAACTGAATGGTCAAACCGGCAGAAGCGAGGGCGCTCTGCAAATACTCACCAATTGCTTTGTGGCCATCGCCTTCATTGTAAAGATATACCATGGTAGGCGCAGCTTTTTTAGCCGTGTTGGTACCGCAAGCGGCAAGAGAGACTAACATGATGGTTGCTAAAAGGATAGCTAATACTTTTTTCATCTGAAAATCTTCCTTTCCAAATATTTATTCCAACGGTTTCACTCCCAAAGCACAAGAGGAGCGCACCGATAAGAATCACACAGAAACCTTATCCAAATTATGGCAGGCTACGAAATGCCCCTTAGACACCTCTTTGAATTCAGGCATTTCCATCGCACACTGCTCGGTGGCATAACGGCAACGGGTGCGGAAGGGACAGCCCGAAGGGGCATTGAGGGGGCTGGGGATATCGCCCTCTAACACCACACGCTGATTGGCACGGGCGATCTTGGGATCGGGCACCGGCACTGCCGACAACAGCGAGATCGAATAGGGGTGAAGCGGATGGTTATAGATCTCATTCGCCTCTGCCAATTCTACCATTTTGCCAAGATACATAACGGCAATACGGTCGCTGATATGACGGACAACCAACAGGTCGTGAGCGATAAACAAATAGGTCAAATCCAGCTTTTCCTGCAAGTCGTCAAACATATTGATGACC
Organism: Eubacteriales bacterium; assembly: GCA_045596725.1. GTDB lineage: Bacteria > Bacillota > Clostridia > Oscillospirales > UMGS1783 > CAKSHC01. Next base: position 5,919 of record JAZOCX010000115.1, on the reverse strand, counting down.
TGCGCTTGAATCGATACGTCGAGCGCTGAAACCGGCTCGTCGCACACAATAAAATCGGGATTCACCGCCAAAGATCGGGCAATGCCGATACGCTGACGCTGACCGCCGGAAAACTCATGGGCATAACGGGCGGCGTGCTCACTGTTAAGACCTACGTACTCCATCAATTCCAGAATACGTGCCTGACGCTCCTGTTTATTGGGGTACATCTTATGAACGTCAAGAGGCTCGCCGATGATATCCGACACCGTCATACGGGGATTGAGCGAAGAATAGGGGTCCTGAAATACCATCGTGGCTTTTTTGCGGAACTCGTTAATGTCCTGCTTAGTCTTGATGGGCTTACCGTCATAAATAATTTCACCCGATGTGGGCTTATACAAATTCAAAATGGTACGGCCTACGGTAGTCTTACCGCAACCCGATTCGCCTACCAAACCCAAGGTTTCGCCACGGTTGATGGTGAAGGAAACACCGTCTACCGCCTTCAAGGGCTTTGTTTTGAAAAATCCGGTGCTGATATCAAAGTACTTACAAAGATTGCGCACCTCAATCAAAGGTTTCTTCTCACTCATTGGATGCGCCCTCCTTTTCAAGCATATTCTTGACATACATCCAGCAGGCGGTTCGATGATCGCTATTTACCTCAATATTTTCGGGGCATTCACGAATGCAAACCTTCATGGCGGCATCGCAACGAGGGGCAAAGGGACAGCCCTTGGGCATATTGAGCAGATCGATCGGAGTACCCGAAATGGGTTTGAGCTTTTTCTTTTTCGTATCCACGGTGGGAATCGAATTAAGCAGACCCTTGGTATACTCGTGCTGAGGATTGTAGAAAATCTCATCCGCCGTACCCTGTTCACAAATGGAGCCGGCGTACATAACGATGATCTCGTCGCACATCTGAGCCACAACGCCAAGGTCGTGAGTGATCATAATGATCGCCATATTCAGCTCGTTCTGCAACGACTTCATCAATTCCAAAATCTGTGCCTGAATGGTTACGTCGAGCGCGGTGGTGGGCTCGTCGGCAATCAAGATATCCGGCTCGCAAGCCAGAGCCATCGCAATCATCACACGCTGACGCATACCGCCCGACAGCTCGTGCGGATACTGCTTCAAGCGCTTTTCGGGCTCGTTAACGTTAACCAGTTGAAGCATTTCCAGCGCACGTGCCTGTGCCTGCTTTTTATCACGGTTGGTGTGCAATAAAATAGCTTCTTCTAACTGATGACCAACCGTATAGGTGGGGTTAAGCGAGGTCATCGGGTCCTGGAAAATAATCGAGACCTTATTGCCACGCACCGTTTTCATTACTTTTTCTCCCGAGCCGACTAACTCCTGACCGTCCAATTTAATGGAGGAATCGGGAGAAATTGTCGCCGTAGGAGCGAGAATTTGCATAATCGAGTAGGCCGTTACCGATTTACCCGAACCGGATTCGCCTACGATACCGAGCACCTTGCCACGCTCCAAATTAAAGGAGATACCGTTAACGGCGTTGACAGTTCCGGCGTCGGTTGCAAAGGAGGTATGCAAATTTCTAACTTCTAAAAGTGCCATAATATCATACCTTCCTTTCTTAGCTATTCAGTTTGGGGTCAAACGCATCGCGCAAACCGTCGCCAAACAGGTTCAGCGAAAGCACGATGAGCGAGATCATCAAAGCGGGGATTACCAGACGGTAACCATAGGTGCTGATGCCGTTAAGAGCATCGTTTGCCAGAGAGCCGAGGGAAGGCATCGGAGCGTTGATACCCAGACCGATAAAGGACAGATAGCTCTCGGTGAAGATGGCGCTCGGCACCTGCAAGGCAGTAGAGATAATAATCACGCTGATGCAGTTAGGGATCAAATGCTTACGAATGATCCAGCCACCCTTCGCACCGGCCGCCTTAGCCGCCAGCACGTACTCCTGCTCACGCAGGGAAAGGATCTGACCACGGATCAAGCGAGCCATCGAAACCCAATACAGCAAAGCAAATACGATAAACAAGCTGATAATATTACCGCCGATTTCCTGGAACACCGTTCCTTCAATCATCTTACCGAGCGAATTTTTGAAGGCTGCGGCAAGCAAAATAACCATCAGCATATCGGGCAAAGAATAGATAATATCAACGACACGCATGATAACAAGGTCGACCTTGCCGCCGATATAACCGGCAAGCGCACCGATGGTCATACCGATCACCAAAACGATGATGCTGGCAAAGAAGCCAACGACCAAGGAAACACGTGCGCCGTAGATAACACGGATAAAATAATCACGGCCTGCCGAGTCGGTACCGAAGAGATGGGGGAATACGCCCTTGGTCTCACCGGTATAGCCACTTAAATATACTACGTGATACCCGTCATCACCCTCGACAATGGCTACGTCCTGCGCATTGCGGGTGCCCTTGCCGAAGATATTTACGTCCCAGATCCACTCGCCTGCCGTTTCGGTGAAGGCTTTGTGCTCGGCATCCTTGGCGTAGGTATAGGTTACGTTCAAGAAGGTATTGGTTGCCTCGGAAGTATCGTACTTTTTCAAGGCGGCGAAAGAGGCTTCGCTACGGTCGCCACTCTCAAATTCGGCCAAGATCTGCTCTGCACGCTGTTTTGCCGATGCGGTTATCGCCTTTTCGGTATAAGAGGTACCCAAAACGGGCGCTGCAATAAAGATCTCGTGAGCCGTTGCCTTGCCGAGCAGGGTTTCAGTTTCGGTTGTACCGTATTCAAAGGGGGCTAAGTTCATATAAGAAGGGTCAACCGGACGGCCGATTTTCAGACCCAACTGGTCCTCATAGCTATAAGGCCAAACTAAGGGGATAATAATCGTGCTTAACACGATTAACACAATAACGATCAAGCTGACGGTTGCCACCTTGTCTTTCAAAAGACGTTTTACGCCATCCTTAAAGAAGGTAGAGGAAGGGCGCATCTGCACCATATATTCCTTTTCCTCGGCAGAGGCGGGCATAAAGGAGTCGAGATTGGTATGCATACTGAATTTTTTGAAATCCATATCGAAACGCCTCCTTTATTCCAAGTTGATGCGGGGATCAACGACTTTATACAAAATATCACTGATCAGGTTCATAAATACAATCAAGGTAGCCAGAACAATGGTAGTACCCATAATAACCGGATAATCACGGTCGGTAATACTGCTGACAAAAGTACGGCCGATACCGGGAACGGCAAAGATCTTTTCAACAACCAGCGAGCCGGTTACGATATAAGCAAGCATCGGGCCAAAGTAGGTAATAACGGGAATCAAGGAGTTTTTCAGAGCATGTCCGAAAATGATCTTATTGCCCGCAACGCCCTTGGCTTTTGCGGTACGGATATAGTCCTGTCCGAGTACGTCGAGCATGGAAGAACGGGTCAGACGGGTAATATGCGCCATCGGAGAAAGAGAAAGCGCAATAACCGGCAAGATCAAGCCTGCCGTCGTCGTTCCGTTGGCGGGCAGCCATTGGAGCGTAACGGCAAACAATAACAACAGCAAGGTACCCATAATAAAGCTCGGCATAGATACAAAGGCGGTCATAGTAACCATAATGCCTTTATCATAAATGGTGTTTCGTCGCAAGGCCGCACTGGCACCCAACACAACGCCTATCACCAGCGCTATGCCTGCCGCACATAACCCGAGCGGAATCGAGGTTTTCATACCGTCCATAATAATATCGGTTACGGTACGTCCACGCTGTTTGATCGAAGGACCGAAATCAAACTTCGTTACGATATCTTTCAAATACGTGGTGTACTGTTCCCACACCGGCTTATCCAATCCGTATTTCTTTTCCAGCGCCGCCTGTACCTCGGCTGATACCGCCTTCTCACTCATGAAAGGACCACCCGGAACCGCCTTCATAGCAAAGAAGGTGATGGTGATGACAAACAATATCGTGAACAGCGCAAGGAAGATGCGCTTCAAAATATAAAATGTCAGCTTGGAACTCAAAACAAGTCAACTCCTTAGTGCGTGTTGCCGTGTAGGCAGAGTATCCCCAATCTACACAGTTATTAAATATCATACCATATTTCTTTGCAAGAAACAATATAAACTTTATTTTTTTGCAAAAAAATGCAACAAAAATCGTTTTCACTTGCAATAACTATACTATATCACATTTTTTTAGCCATAAAATGAACTTTATATAAAAACACCCTGCCAATTTCAGCAGGGTGCTTTTATTACTGCATCATACTATGCAGATTTGTGAGCCGGTTCCTTATCAAGTATACAGACGCTTTGCTCTTCATAAATACAGAATTTGTTTTAGCACATTTCCTATAAAATATCAAGTACCAGAAGTATTTTAACCTTGTCGATACCTGTACTTGTTTTATAACATTATCGAGCAAATGAAGTACGAGGTGATTGGAATGAAATTAAATGAAGCTATTGCATACAGAGTGAAGGAACTCTGCAAGGAACGTGGCATAACACAGTATCAATTATCCTTAAAAACGGGCGTTCCGCAGTCAACCCTAAGCACTATTATGAAGTGCTCTTATCCCAGCATGAAACTTAGAATTATATACGAAATTTGCGACGGATTGGAAATCAACCTTTATATTTAAGCGTGAAAACATAGAAGAATGTTAAATAAGAAAATCCCCACCGATTGCTCGGTGGGGATATATTGTTTATTGGGGTATGAATTATTTCATATCCTTGATAGCGGCCTGTCCTGCTATCGGCAAAAGAGGGAAATTATTTTATTATCTTGTGTTGTGGATATATTTTTTTAATGTGTTTAGTCAATTCTTTATGTATATCATAAAAACTTATATAAGTGTTCCTATCAAAAGCCATCGCACCCAATTCTTCTAAACTTTTGGGGAATACCACTTCTTTTAGGCTTGTGCAATCTTCGAATGCAGCTATACAAATATGTTTTAAACCGTTGTTTAAAACGATTTTTTTCAAGTTAACACAATTTGAAAAAGCATATGTCCAGATACCGCGAAGCGTGGAAGGACATATAATAGTTTCAATATTTTCATTATCACAAAATACTTGATGAGAAATATGTGCAACTCCTTCAGGGATTTTTAAGTTTTTCTCTTTACCGTTGTACTTTAAAAGTTGTCCATTTATTACGATAAAATCTTCTGTAAATTGTTCAAACCACTTTGTTCTTTCAAATGCATTTGGTGAAATCCACGTTTTGGGATTTCCAAACACAACATTTTCTAACTCATTGCAATTCTCGAAAGCACTACTACCTATATAATTTAAGGTGGTTGGGAAAATGACGGTTTTTAATGTTAGACATCCATATAAAACTCTTTCTTTAATACACTCGACGCCCTCTTCAAAAACTATCGTTTCCAAATATGAGCAATTTGAAAAACACATATCATCTATAATTTTATAGGCACCATTAACAGTTATTTTTTGTTCTTTGGTTAAGATTTTTTTGATCGCAGAAATCTCATAAGCGTCCGTTGTTATAATTGCTTGATTTCCAGATAATTCAAATGCTTCAAAAACAGTTTTTTCTATTAACATTCTGCTTTTAAAGTCATATTCATCATCGTCAATTTCTAGTTTGGATAAAATATTTTCATATATTGAAGGAGCAGAGAGTTTAATATATTCCAGTTTGGATTTGCTATCGCTCAGTATGAACATTTTTTTCATTTTCCTCACCTCTTGAATATATTATATCATATTGTCTGTCCAAATAAAAGGACTTTGCTAAAAAATCCCCACCGATTGCTCGGTGGGGATTGTTTATTTATTGTGGACTATGATTATTTCATATCCTTAATGGCAGCCTGTGCTGCTATCAGCAAAAGCGGGAAATTAAATAACTCTTTCTCCATTTATCATAATATCATCGAGGGCACATTCTTCGAAACGTTCCAACTCTTTAAAATCAACATTCTCTAAAATATTGACGCCGCACAAAT
>JAZOCX010000114.1:0-9164 GCA_045596725.1 Eubacteriales bacterium | reverse complement strand
ACCTCTCCCGCAAAGTAGAGCCCCTTCATCAACTTTGACTCCATTGTCTTAGGGTCAACCTGCTTTAAGGAAACACCACCCGCCGTAATAACGGCTTCCTCTATGGGGCGAAGACCGCTCACGGAAAAGGATAGATTTTTGATAATATGGCACAATCGTTGTCTCTCGACTTTGGATACCGCATTTACCTGCTTATCTCCGTCAATACCACTGCGATTTACGATAATCGGAATGGCACTGGCCGGCAATAACTTGGAAAGGCTGTTGCGAAAGCTCTTATTTAACTGCTCGGAAAAATCACGCAAAATACGATCGTCTAATTTTTCATCACTGAGTGCCGGTTTAAGGTCAATAATCACTTGTGCCGATTGCGGCTTTTTATGCGCAATATAAGAGGATGCCGTCAGCGCCAAAGGCCCTGAAACACCAAAATGAGTAAAAAGCGCCTCGCCTAAATCACTATATAACTTCTTTCCTTTTTCGTTAACGAGTGTAAGGGTAACGTTTTTAAGTGAAAGCCCACTCATGCGTGAACATTCATCGCCCTCACATTCCAATCCGACCAAGGAAGCCATAGGCTCAACAATTTCATGCCCAAGCTTTTCAGCAAAACGGTAACCGTCTCCCGTACTGCCCGTTTGCGGATAGGATAATCCGCCCGTTGCAAGGATAATTTTCCCGTAAAGCTTTTTTGCTTTATTAGTTTGAATACTATATTGTCCGTCAAATTCAATATCGATTACTTCTTCTTGAATGCGAGTTACGTACTTTGGATCACACGCCTTCAAAAGAGCGCCTACGATATCAAGGGCTCGGTCGGAGCGAGGAAAAACACGGTCGCCTCGCTCAATTTTAAGCGGAACACCGTGAGCCTCAAACCAATCCATCAACCAGCGGTTGTCATATCGGGCAAGGGCGCTATACAGAAAACGATCGCCCTTCATAACGTGAGCGCGAAAACGGTCGCTGTTACAAGCATTGGTCAGATTGCATCTTCCTTTACCCGTGATGCCGATTTTAAGGCCACAGCGGTCTTTTTTTTCATATAAATGGCAATTCACACCCGCCGCACTTAACAGTGCCGCCGCCATAAGTCCCGACGCACCTGCACCGATAATCGCAACGTCAGCCATTGGCCTGTCCCCCGTCTTGCTTATCGTAAATCTGGTATTCATCCCATATCTGCTCTAATTGACTTAACCGCTTTTCAATTTCAGTACGGCGTTTCATTGTTACACCGACAATGAGGGCGTTGATCAAACTCATCGGAGCGGTGAGTGAATCGACAAACGACGCCATATCACTGCGTGCCAGCAAAAGATTGGTGGCAAATTTAGCAAGCGGTGAAGAAGGCGCATCGGTAATGGCAATCACGTCAGCCCCTCGATCTCTGGCAAAGTTAAGGGCTCTGACGGTACGCTGAGAATAACGAGGGAAACTAATACCGATCATAACATCCCCTTCTCCGATACGAACGATCTGCTCAAATACCTCTTCGGCACCCGATGCTTCAACCAGATGAATGTTATCACAAATTAAATTAAGGTTAAACCCAAGAAAATCCGACAGCATACTTGCCGTACGAACGCCGATAATATACACGTGACGAGCCGATACAATCTTTTCAATTGCTGAATCAAATTCGGTAGGGTCGATATGAGAAAGGGTTTGGGTAATATTCAAAATATCGTTCGTTAACACACTGCCCAGCACACCGTCGGAACGAATACGATCCTCGGTAATCTGAACACGCTGTAATGCCGTTAAACGACTGCGACTAACCTGCTGTAACGCCTGTTTGAGCTCGTGGTAACTGCCGAAACCGAGCTCGGTAACAAAACGGACGACGGTGGATTCACTCACCCCTACCGTTTGGCCGAGTTTTGCGGCGGTCATAAAGGCGGCTTTGTCATAATGATTGAGAACATAGTCCGCGATTGCCTTTTGCCCCTTGGAAAACGAGGGGTACAATTCTTCAATTTGCGTAAAAACGTCTCCTGTCATCTTAAACCTCCTTTGCTCTCAGTTTAATTTTAGCAGATTTCTCATTCAATTACAATAAATTTTTACAACAAAAAGATCGGGATTTCTCCCGATCCTTTTATTAAAAACGTTACATGCTTTCTTCAACGGACTGGATCATTTTCTTGACCATCTGTCCGCCAACAGAACCTGCCTGCTTGGAAGTCAGGTCGCCATTATAGCCCTGTTTGAGGTTAACGCCGACTTCATTGGCACATTCCATCTTAAAGCGATTCATAGCCTCTTTGGCAGAGGGAACCATAGCGCTCATGTTATTTCTCCTTTTCATTAGTTTGGGTGTTTGCGCTATTATTTTCCCATCTTCATCAGCGTTTATAAATTGAAATTTATGTAAATCAATCTTTAATAAAAAAAGGAAGGGTAAAACCCTTCCTTTTCCGTTATTACTTTTTGGGATAATCGATCGGCAAAATGGTGCGATCATACGTATAATCAATCAACAAAGGGCCATCGCTATCCAACGAAAAATTCTTTGTTTGATGATCAGGAAAATATTCCATAGCGGTAATTTTAAGATTATTCATATCATAATGATATTTAATATTGCCCTCCTCATCAAGAAAAGTATCGGAAAAGTAACCCTCATAAGCAGGATCATCATATTGAAATTTTACCTGCAATAATCCATCCTCTAATAAAATAGTCGCATCAAATACACACGATTCATTTGTGAATCTTAAGTCGGGTATATTTTGCAACAGCCATTTTACCCTGCATTCCATATATGCTTGTAAGTTATCCTTATAAAAAACAAAGGAATGATCGATCTCAATTAGATCAGACATATAATCCCCGACCTGAATATCCTTAAACTCGGAATAGGCGTGGATCTCCTCAGCGTAAACTCGCCCCGACAAACACAAATCAGTTACATCCTCACTTGCATATTTCAGCGGCCCACCACGCTTATCTTGTGTTAAACCACGATCAAAAAACAGATACAGATATCCACCCGTTTCTACTTTGCATACGGTATAATAATTACCCGATTCATTTTGACGAAGAAAAACAATTGGTAATTTAGAGTAAGTTTTTCCAGAAGCATATAAAACGCTAATACCAAAACTCGAAGGATACAAGATCGAACTACCAGTTATATCTGCAATTTCTCCGTTTATTGAAACAATCATATCCTCTAATGGCGTTTGATTGGTAACGATCGGTAACTCATTGGCTCCTTCAATTTTAATCACGTCAACCGCATCAAAAGTTTTAGAAAAATCCTTCTCTTTATTCCAGAAATGAAAATCGTCTATGTCCGCACCAAACCCTTCGGGCATTACCCAGCGATCAGCTCCTGCCCATAGCGGCGCGGAATCCTCTTGCCGAGAAACGACAGAGGGTTGTCCCGAACAACCGCAAAGTGTTATTGCACAAATCAATAATACTACCAATCCTATACGTTTCATAATTATCACCTACTTGTTTGTTTTTGTACCCGACAGATGATCGGGGTCGTACCTGTCGTACTCATCCGTGTACGCTATAATCACCTCTTTCCATATTTTTCCTAGCTTTATTATATTACTTATTGACAATTAAGTCAATAAATTTATGATATCTTTTAATATTTTGGTAAAAATACACAAAGAGCCGCAAATGCGGCTCTTTTTAACATTATTCATCACACAGTTCCATTTTGGAGCAGGAAACTTCCCATGCCGTCATCTCCTTTTGTCCCTCCGGCGTATTTTTCATATAGCGGCGACTTTGGATGCGACCCCACAAATGAAGTGCGTCCGATTGGCGCAGTGTCTGCGCAAACACCGCATCCCTCCCCCAAGCAAGACAGGGAATGTAATCCGATCGACCATATCGGCGATTAACGGCAAGCATTAAATCAGATATCTCTCTACCGAGCGGAGTTTTCCTGTGCATGGGTTGCTTGCATAAAAAGCCGCATAGCTCTACTCTGTTTTCGTGCTCTTGCTTATCAAGGCAAAACTGAACGTCTCTTGCAAAAACATAAAGAATCAGACGCCTGCGACCCTCAATATCCATATTTTTTGAGCGAAATTCACCCGTAATTTCAAGTTCATCGCCATCGGTTATGTATCGACTCGGGAAAAGTCTTTCAGAGATAATCACCGATACGATATCGGGCGTTCCGCTTAATCGAATGATTTCAAGAGAAATACTGTAAAACTCTTCACCGTATGCCTGATGCGTTACAGAGGGGGTCTCGATAACCCTGCCTCGCAAAAAGACCGAATTGATACAATTCATATCTCTTCCCTCTTTTCTGTGAGTAATAAAAGCGTGCAAGCCAATACGGCAGACGGAAGATCAACGATCTCGCCTCGATAAACGTGGTCTTGAACCTCGATCATATGCCCATTGACATCCAAAACGTCCCGCCCCACACTGAGTAATAACGCATCATCACCGATACTGGATATGGATACCGTATTTCTCTCGCCACAGCCGTAGGTTACGGGGCGCAAGTCGAGTTCCGAGATGAAACCGCAACTATCGACGTCGGCCGGATCAAACACGGCGAGAGCACCTTTTTTGACACAACCACAGGGTAAAATCGCCACATCCTTTACATCGCTGCCGACCAAAACGATATCAGCGCCAAAATCGCAGGGGCCTTCGGGGTTTTTCAACTCTAAAATCAGCATATCAACGGCATCTTCCCCGCTTACCGCACCCGTATCTGCCGAAACATATAAAACATCGCGATGAGCGCGAACCAAATTGAGAAATTGTTGTGCATGATAATTTTTACCGGGAAGTAACAGAACCTTGATCATCTCGACACTCCATCAGTTGTACTTGATTCCACTAAGTATTGTTGCCCCGTATGGTCTATTTTATAATTTTCACGATAAATCAATTCTGAGATTTTTACCAATTCAATTTGATTAGCCTTAGCGTATTCCAATATGGCAGGTAACGCCTCTGGGGTATGCAATGCTGCGTTATGGAACAAGGTAATAGAGCCTGATTGCAGTTTTGACGTTACACGGGAAGTGATTTCTTTTGCCGATAGCTCTTTCCAGTCCAAACTATCGATCGACCACTGAATGGTATAATAGCCGTTTTCTTTGAGTGTATCGACAACCGTGTCATTATAATCGCCATAAGGCGGACGAACAAGATCGGGACGCACGCCCGTAACTGTTTCAATTTTGTCGGAGCATTGATTGATCTCTGAAATAAGGGCATCTTTCGAGAGCTTGGTTAAATAGGGATGGGTATCGGAATGGTTCATAATTTCGTGCCCTGCATCCGAAAGGGCCTTCACCGATTCGGGATATTTATCAACCCATTCACCCACTACAAAAAAGGTGGCTTTTACGTTATATCTCGCCAAAATATCAATGATTTCTTGCGTATCCTCATTCCCCCATGCTGCATCAAACGAAATGGAGGCTTTATTATCATCACGTTTTACCGAATAAATCGGTAAACTTCGAGCCGCTTGCGTTGCCGCACTTTGAGCTATACCGCCCGAAAAAACAACAGCCGATACCGTAACGGCAACCAATACAGCGGCAGCAATTAATACTTTCTTACGAAATAATACAATTTTCATTGACTCACCTCCGTCCATACAACCTATTCAAGCCATACGGGCAATATGCAAAAAACGGGCAAAGCATCGCTTTACCCGTTTTTCTCATTCTTGCGGAGGCATCAAGGCTACCTGAACGGTTGTATATTCACCGTTTCGCCAATAGGTTAAGGTTACCGTTTCGCCTTCTTTATATTGATTTTTCTCGTTAATAAATCCGTTGGTGCTATTAAATTTCTTGCCATTGATCTCAACGATAACGTCATCAACAGCGAGTCCTTTTTTATAGGCATCGCTCTGTTTGTCGATCTCAACGATCTGACAGCCCTCTACCAGTATATTTCCTTGTGTAACGTGGAATTTGCCGTAAATAACCGTGATACCGATTACGGGCTTGGGCTGGATCTTACCGTATGCAATCAGATCATCCACAATGATTTTGGCTTCGGCCATGGGAATGGCAAAACCGAGACCTTCATAAGTGGAATCATCGTCCTTCATAATCTTAGAGCAGTTAATGCCGATAACTTGACCGTACATATTGATCAGGGGACCGCCCGAATTGCCGGGGTTGAGTTGAGCGTTAGTCTGAATTAGTTCGGTAGTCGACCCATCAACGTTACGACGAAGACCGGAAATAATGCCGTCAGTTACCGTTTGGGCATAGTCAACGCGATAGGGATTACCGATGGTAACAACACCCTCGCCAATAACAGCATAATCGGAATTGCCGAACACCGCCGGTTGCAAGTTCTTTGCTTCAATTTTCAACACCGCCAAATCCGAGGCTACGTCATAACCGATAACGATCGCTTCATACACCGAAAGATTGTCATTAAGCACGATCTCGATTTCCGCACAATCTTCAATAATGTGAGCGTTGGTAATAATATAGCCGTCCTGACTCATAATGATACCCGTGCCGAGGGACAGCGTTTCACCTTTACTCGCCAAAATCATAACAACCGATGGAGAAACTTGCTCATAAATCTCGGGGATGGTCATTTCCTCTCCCTCAATGCGATTTTGCAAACTCCACTTCGGCACGTCCAGCCTGCCCGATTCAGGTCGGGTCGTTGGCGGCATAATCGGTTCATCATCGGGTGTTTCAATACCGTCATCAAAGGGTAAATTGTTTTCGGGAATATATTTACCGATAAAAACGACCGAACTTACCAGTATTGTTGCAATTAATACTAAAACAGCAACAATAACAAACGCTCTTTTATAACTTTTTTTCGGGATGCTCTGCTCTTCAATAATCGGCGCGGAGTCAACAAGATCGAATACCGATTCTTCCTGCACAGCTTCATCCACAATATCGTGATTATGTTCTTCCATTATTCCTCACCAAAGGCTATTTTTTCTTGTTATGCGACAATTCCAACGTGAAGGAAAATTCGGTGTATTCCCCTTCAACCGAGCTGACCGAAATTTCACCGTGATTCATTACCGTGAGGATCTTGGCTATATAAAGACCGAGACCGGTACCCTCTTTATCCAAACCACGGGATTTATCACTCTTATAAAAACGCTCAAACAAATGCGGAATCTCTTCTTTTGCGATACCGATGCCGGTATTTCTCACCAAGATCTTTGCATGTGTGCGAGAGGGCTTTTCTACGGCAATCGATATCGTTCCGCCAATCGGTGTAAACTTTACCGCATTACCGATAAGATTATTTAATATACGATAAATGCTATCTTCGTCGGCTCTCACCATGATATCGGCATCAACCGGAAGTTCAACCTCAATCTGTTTTTCTTCGATCGTACGCTCAAAAGCAAACATTACCTGGCAGGCAATCTGGGAAATATTGAGATCGGAAAAATTCATCTCAATCTGACCGCCTTCCAGCTTGCTTACGTCGAGTATCGACTGAACCAAACGGCTAAGTCGATTGATCTCCTTAGAAACACGCTGTAAATAGGACTTACTGCTTTCGGGGGGAATTGTTCCGTCCAAAATACCGTCAATAAATCCGCATATACTCGTCATCGGTGTTTTAAGATCGTGAGAAACGTTTGCCATAAAGGCTCGACGGCTGTTCTCAACCGACTCTAACGTATCTGCCATTTCATTAAACGAAGTGCAAAGCTGAGCCGCCTCATCGTGGCCCTTCACGCGAACACGGCTGGAAAAATCGCCCTTGGAAAAACTTTCAAGAGCATTTTTGATCTCACGCAAAGGTCGAGCTTGACTCTTGGTTCCGATATACACAAACAACAGTGAAATCAAAAGCACCACGCCAACGGCAATAAAATAGAATTGGGCAATAACCGAAAACAGCGACGTCATCGTCTTTGCGGGAGAACATACAAACATATAGCCCGATATATATCGTACGATATTCCCCGTTTTTGTTGCTTGTTCTGCTATAATGGGTACGCCCACCGTATAGCGAGGCTCAACGAAAATATCTCCGAAGGTACCCGTTTCTTTATATGAGCCTGTCTGTTTTAACTGGTTTAGCGCCTCGTATGAAATGAGATTGCGGTCATATTGCACTTCTTCATTGGTGTTAAACCATAAACTCTCACTACCGGAAGGGCCGACAATAATAATATCCCTCTCGCCACCCTCTGAAAAAATACGTAACATATTTAGATAATTGTTAAAGTATCGATCGTTTTCATATGTTCCGTCGAGCTCGTGATAGAGTTGCAAGGGAGATAGATCCATATCGGCCGTGAGCGTAGAAAGATTTTGTGCCGCATAAAGCAACTGATTTTGCTGTTGCTCAATCGTGTAGTTTGCCGTCATAACGAGCAGAACGGCGCCCAACATTGTAAAGCACAAACAAACCAAAATGACCGTTATGATAAAGTACTTAAAAAAGATACTTTTTAACATCTGTCTTATTTAACCTCGAACTTATAACCTACGCCCCATACCGTTTTGAGCATCCAATTTTCCGAGGGCGCTGCTTCCAATTTTTCACGCAGACGCTTAATATGAACGTCTACCGTACGGGAGTCGCCGTAATATTCAAAGCCCCATACCTCGTCCAGTAACTGATCACGAGTATAAACCTTATTCGGATTAGAGGCTAAATGAAAGAGTAATTCCAACTCCTTCGGGGGCATATCAACCGTCTTGCCGTTGATCTTCACCTCAAAGGCAACCTTATCAATAACAAGATTGCTGTACTCAATACGCTGTTTGTCCTCAGCAGGATTACCCGATCGACGCAAAATTGCCTTAATACGAGCCAACACTTCCTTGGCATCAAAAGGCTTAACGATATAATCGTCAACACCTAAATCAAAACTCTGCAACTTATCAAAGCTCTCGCCGCGTGCGGTAACCATAATAACGGGAATCTCGCTCTTCTTACGAATCTCTTCAAGCACCTTATACCCGTCAATTTTGGGCATCATAATATCGAGGAGCATCAAATCGGGAGCAAATTCATCAAACTCGGCCAATGCCACCTCACCATCATTGGCAATTTTAACCGTGTAGCCGTCTTTCTCCAAATACAAACGAAGCAGTTCACTAATGTTTTCGTCATCGTCTACAATCATAATTTTAATATCTAACATAAGCATATACCTACCTTTCTTTTCTTATCATAACCCTTTTATAAGGGCGTTGTGT
>JAZOCX010000113.1:0-26282 GCA_045596725.1 Eubacteriales bacterium | reverse complement strand
GCCGTAGATACGGGAGAGCATCTTATTCTTCTCATCGCCACGCCAGTAAGCACCGGTGCAGGAGGTGAGCTTGATCGCCTTGATGGGAGCGGTGTTCATCAAGTGAGGACCGGCGCACAGGTCGGTAAAATCGCCCTGCTTGTAAAAGCTGATAGCCTCGCCCTTGGCGGCGTGCTCTTCCATCAGCTCTAATTTATAAGGCTGATCCGCCATTTTCTCACGGGCCTCGGCAGGCGACAGTTCAAAGCGGGAAAGTTCCAAAGCGCCCTTGGCAAGCTTAATCATCTCAGCCTCAATCTGTTCAAGTTGTTCGGGGGTAAAGGGAGCGGGCACGTCAAAGTCGTAATAAAAACCATTGTCAATGGCAGGGCCGATGGCAAACTTTGCCTCGGGGAACAGATGCAAAACCGCCTGCGCAAGCAGGTGAGATGCGGTGTGCCAAAAAGTTTTCTTGCCGGCTTCGTCATCAAAAGTGATGATTTCCAGCGTGGCGTCCTCATTCAAAACGGTGCGCAAATCAACCACTTCGCCGTTGACCTTAGCACAGCAAGCCGCCTTATACAGCCCCATTCCGATCGATTTACATACCTCTGCGACCGAAATTCCGGCCTCAAATTCCTTAATTTCGTTATTTTTTAGCGTAATTTTAATCATTTTTTGCTCCTTTTTTGCGGGAAAAACAGTAAAAAACAGCCCTACTCCGCCATGTGACGGGGTAAGGCTGTGCTTACGGTTCCACCCGAACTATACTCATTACGCTGTAACGGGCTTACCCGCCGTGCATTTAACACGGACTCAAAGAGTGGTACCCAACCTGCTTTCCCATCGGTGGCTCACACCCTCCCACCGTCGCTTTGATGATCCCGCAGGGGCTTCTCTTCTCAACGCTTTGGGTTCATTTTATACCTTTGGGGAGCATTTGTCAAGAGACGTCAGTCGACTTTCTTGGCACCGCAATTGTTGCAAACATTATCATACGGGGTGTTTTCCATGCCGCATTGCACGCAAAACCAGCGGGTAGCCGGCTCCTGCGGCTTTGGTTGTGCCGAAGAGGCAGAGGCGTTTACTCGAGTTTGGAAGGCACGCTCTTCCTCCATGTGCTGTCTCTGACGCTGCTCATTGGTGCGCGCCTGACCGTCTCCGGAGTTCCCCCGCATCTGCAGATAGGTCATGCGAGCTGTTTCGGCGTTGCTTTGCGCAGAGGAAGCCAGCGCATCCAGCACCGCGCCCAGGATCCAGAATCCGGAGGCAATAAGGAAGCCGCCGGCTACAATGCTCAGGAAAATACCAAACCCCGCATCATATGCATCGGCAGCAATAATGATGCCAACCAACGAAAAGAGGCCGACGATCACCCATCCAGCGATCTTACAGTTATTCGCCCATTTGTTGGCGTTGACGGCTTCCGGTACCGGCTCAAAACATTCATTCAAATTACGACAGTATTTCATAAGAAATCTCCAAGATTATTTTATACACTATAGCATATTTATCGAAAGATGTCAAACGGAAAGCCGACGGAAGATCCGTCGGCTTTTGCTTTATTCTTCGATGTTCAGGTCGAGGCGGAGTTCGTCGAGCTGCTTGGGGTCAACCGGCGAGGGGCAATCGGTCATCAATTCCGATGCGTTTTGCACCTTGGGGAATGCCATGACGTCACGAATGGAGTCTGCTCCCGTCATCAGCATCAACAGACGGTCAAAGCCGTACGCCATACCGCCGTGGGGCGGAACGCCGTACTTAAAGGCATCAAGCAAGAAGCCGAACTGCTCCTGCGCCGCCTCCTCGGTAAAGCCGAGGGCTTTGAACATACGGTTTTGCAGATCTCTGTCATAGATACGGAGCGAGCCGCCGCCCAACTCAACGCCATTGAGCACGATGTCATACGCCTTGGCACGAACCTTACCGGGGTCGGTATCAAGATATTGAATATCCTCGTCCATCGGAGCAGTGAAGGGATGGTGCATCGCATAATAGCGACCCGTTTCCTCATCATACTCAAACTGCGGGAATTCGGTTACCCACAAAAATTCATAGCGATTCTTATCTGCCAGACCCAATCGATTGGCGATCTCGCAACGAAGGGCACCGAGAGAATCGAATACAACACGGTTATCGGCATCGGCTACTACCAAAAGCAGGTCGCCGTCCTGGAAATTGACCTTTTCCTTAATAGCGGTCATTTCTTCCTCGGCCATAAACTTGGCAAAGGAAGAGGATACCTCACCGCCCATGCTCTTATAAAAGGCAACGCCCTTGGCACGGTAGGTTTTGGCAAATTCGGTTAAGCTATCGATCTCACGGCGGGGGAATTTATCGGCGTAGCCGTTAATGTTAATAGCACGGACACTGCCTCCTGCCTCCACGGCACCCGAAAAGACCTTAAAACCACAAGTCTTGGCGATATCGGACAAATCATTCAGTTCAAAGCCGAAACGAAGGTCAGGCTTATCCGAGCCGAAGCGATCCATCGCCTCACGCCAGGTCATCCGACGCAGAGGTAACGCCACGTCTACCCCAATCGCTTCCTTAAATACCTTCTGAATAAAGCGTTCGTTAACGCCCATCACGTCGTCCTCATTGACAAAGGACATTTCCAAGTCGATCTGGGTAAATTCCGGCTGACGGTCGGCTCGCAAATCCTCGTCACGGAAGCAACGGGCGATCTGCACGTAACGGTCGTACCCTGCCAGCATCAACAACTGCTTATACAACTGAGGGGACTGGGGCAAGGCATAGAAAGAGCCGGGGTGTACACGGGAAGGAACGATATAGTCGCGTGCGCCTTCGGGGGTGGAGCGAATGAGCATCGGCGTTTCAATCTCCAAAAAGCCCTCACTGTCGTAAAAATCACGGGCGATCTTGCCGACACGATGGCGCAACATAATATTTCTCTGTAAATTGGGACGGCGCAGATCCAAATAACGGTATTTCAGACGAGTCGTTTCATTGGTATTGCAATCCTCGATAATCTCAAAAGGCGGGGTTTCCGCTTCGCTTAATTTCTTAATGCTATCAACCCACACCTCGACGTCGCCTGTGGGCATATCGGGATTAATGGCTTCACGCACAGCCACCTTACCGCTGACGGCGATGACGTACTCGCCGTGCAATCCTGCTGCTTGATCGTGCAGTTCTTTATTCTTGCTCTCGTCAAAGCTGAGCTGGATCTCGCCCGAACGATCACGTAATTTAATAAAGGTAAGGGCACCGAGTTTACGAACGGTGCTGACCCAACCGCACAGCGTTACCTCACGGCCTGCATCTTTTTTGCGCAGGTCGCCGCAATAATCGGTTCTCTTTACTCCTACAAATGAATCCGCCATGGTTATATCTCCTTTATCAGCGTTGCGGGAGAGACGGTTTTCTGCTCTCCGCTTTCCATATCTTTGAGTGTCATCTCGCCCTTTGCCAACTCGTCATCACCGACGATCAGCACCTTACGGCAACCCATTTTTCCGGCATATTTCATCTGTGCCTTCAAGGAGCGCTCGCACAGATCGGTCAGTACCGTCTTGCCCTGCTCACGAAGGGTATTTGCCGTTTTTGCCGCAAAGCCTTTGGCGGCATCGCCCAGTGCGGCGATATACAGATCGGGGCCTTGGGGGGCCTTAAAAGTATTACCCGTATTTTCCATTAACAATAACAAACGCTCGATACCCATAGCAAAGCCAAGACCTGCCAAGGGGGCGCCACCGAGTTCCTGCGCCAAGCCGTCGTACCGACCGCCTGCCAACACGGCACTTTGTGCGCCGATCTCGCCCGACAAAAACTCAAAAACGGTGCCGTTATAATAATCAAGACCACGAACGATGCCCGAATCGACAGTATAATCGATGCCCAGCCCGTCAAGACCCGCCTTGACCTGTTCAAAATGCTGATGGCAGTCCTCGCACAGATAATCCAAGATACGGGGTGCATCCTTCTTAAAAGAGGAGCAAACGGGGCTCTTGCAATCGAGCAGACGCATCGGGTTTTTCTCCAAACGGGAAAGGCAGGTGCCACACAGTTGATCCTTATACTGCTCGTAATACTCAGTGAGCGCCTTGCGGTAATTGGCACGGCAGGTAGGACAGCCGATCGAATTGATCGCCAAACTGATATTGCTGATACCGAGCATCTTAAACACCGAAGCGCCCAACGAAATTACCTCAATATCCGCCTGCGGCCCATAAGCACCGAACAGCTCAACGCCGAACTGATGGAATTCTCTGAGTCTGCCCGCCTGCGGTTTTTCATAGCGGAAGCAGGGAATGATATAAAACAGTTTCAACGGCAACGCACCGCCGTACAGACCGTGTTCCAACACGCTGCGCACGACCGATGCCGTACCCTCGGGGCGAAGGGTAATACTGCGGCCGCCCTTATCCTCAAAGGTGTACATCTCCTTTTGGACAACGTCGGTCGTTTCGCCGACGCCTCTGGAAAAGAGTTCGGTGTGCTCAAAGGTGGGGAATCTCGTTTCAAAGAAGCCGAAGCGAGAAGCTAAGTCTCTTAATTTTTGCTCCAACGTCTGCCATTTATACACATCCTGTGCCAACACGTCCTGCGTGCCGCGGGGAGCGGTGATGTTTGCCATAATTGTTTTCCTTTCTATATAAAAATAAACTCCGTGCCTTCGCCATAGCGAAGGGACGAAGTTTCTTCGTGGTGCCACCCTTCTTCGAGAGCGTACGCTCTCCTTTCCTGCCCTGTGCGCCAAGGCGGGCGCCCCTGCTACTATCCGTTGTCACAACAATCGCTCACCACAGAACGCTTTCAGCCAAGGCGTCCCTCTCTGGGGTGGAAAAACGACCGAGACCCGTTTCGGGCGACGGACGGGGATTTTCTATCAATCGATCTGATTATGTTCCAGCGCATACATCAGCGCTTTTGCGGTATAAAAATTGGTTGCATACACCACACCGTGGGTATCGCAAAACCGCAACATATCCTCATATCTCGCACGGGGGCGGGACGTGAGAGTATCACGGAAAAAGAGGAGCATATCGATCTCGCCACAGGCAATGCGCTCGGAGATCTGCTGTTCTCCGCCCTGACGGCCGGTTAAAAAGCAATAGACCGGCAATCCGATATGTTCCGAAATCATCTTACCCGTTGTTCCCGTAGCAAATAATTTATGCTGAGAAAGGGTTTTGGCATAGGTCAGACAAAAACGGATCATCTGCTCTTTTTTCTTGTCTTGTGCGATCAATGCAATTCTCATATTTCACCTACAAAACAGTATAACAACCTATCGAAAAAATGTCAACCGAGCAACCTTGACAGACGCCTGAGCGGTAACCCGACAACATTGAAATAATCCTTACGAATACGCTTGACAAAGGCGCCTGCGCTACCTTGAATCCCATACCCGCCGGCCTTGTCCTCGCCTTCGCCCGAATCGACGTACTCATTTATTTGAGTATCGGTCAAGGGATAAAAGCGAATGCGGGTGCAAACGGCATAGGTTACGGTGCGACCTGCAAAACTGACCGTTACGCCCGTCCACACCTTATGGGTGCGGCCCGACAGCATTTTGAGCATAGCCCGTCCTTCTTCTCGACTTGATGGCTTACCCAAAATAACACGGCCGAGCGCCACCACGGTATCGGCGCCGATAACGGCGTCCGCACTCGGTGATTGCCCACGTGCCGCCAGTGCCTTAGCACGGGAAAGAGCCCGTACCGTACGGCGGGGGTTGCCTTGATATTTCTCGGCAATCTTCTCCTCATCGACACTCGGTACAAGCACCTGAAAATCCTTACAAATATTCCCCAACAGTTCTTTTCGGCGAGGGGATGCCGATGCCAACACGACCGTCATTTGCCTGATGAGCCGAAGCCACCGTCGCCACGGGCGGTATCCGACAACTCCTGCGCCCAGACGTATTCTACGGCGGGGACGGGGGTGATCACCAGCTGTGCCACACGATCCATTGGTGAGATGGTATAGGGCGTGTCCGACACGTTGCAAAGCCCCACCATAATTTCGCCACGGTAGTCGCTGTCAATGACACCGACGCTGTTCGACAAGGTGATGCCGTGCTTGACGCCCAGCCCACTACGACCGTAGATCAGACCCACATAGTCCTGCGGTAATTCCATCGCAATGCCGGTGGGGATACGGTACAGCTTTTGGGGCTCTAAGGTGAGCGGTGCATCGATCATCGCCTGCAAATCCACTCCTGCGCTGCCCATACTGGCGCGGCGGGGCAGGTCGGGCCTTTTGCCGTTATGCTCAATACAACGAAGTTTGACTTCCATTCGTGTCCTCTTTACGATACATCTGATTCTGCGCCTTAGCTAATTCGTTACGGGTACGGTCAAGCTCGGCCTTGTAACGATCACGGTCGGCCGCGGCACGGATCGAGTCCTCAATATAGCCACGCATCTGCGCACGCATATTCTCAACGGCGGCGTTGTTCTTCTCAAACTCATCGCACAGCTCCATCGCCGTCAATACGGCTGCCTGCGCTACCGTTACCTTTGCGCCCATTCGCAGATAGCTCAATACCTTTTCATCTACCTTCGAGGCCAGTTTCTGAATATAGCCTCTGTCCTCATCGGTTTGGATCGTAATATCAATTCCGCCGACGGAAACCATCATATTTTTAGAAGCGTTCATTGTCAAATTCCCCCTTTTCTCTACATTATAATACAAATTTTTTCATTTGATAAGGGGGAAATCGCAATTTTCTGAAAAATTTATTGACTTTTTACACTTTTTCAAGCTATGATAGGGATAATTATATGTCTATGAGGGGCTATTATGAAGTATAATCGTATTGTGGTGAAGGTCGGCACCTCGACCCTGACCCATCAAAACGGAAAATTGGATCTGCTTCGTATCGAAAAATTGGTGCGCACTCTTTCCGATATCGCCAATGCCGGTACGCAGGTATTACTGGTGTCTTCGGGTGCTATCGGCGTGGGTGTCAGCACTCTTAAATTGCCCGCTCGTCCCGAGGATATTCCCTCAAAACAGGCGGCCGCCGCTGTCGGCCAGTGCCGTCTGATGAATATTTACGAGAAGATCTTTGCCGAATACGGCTATACCGTTGGGCAGGTTTTGCTGACCGCTGACGTTTTGCATCTCACCGACGGATATGAGCACGTACATAACACCATTGAGCGTCTGCTCGATTACGGCGTAATCCCCATCGTGAACGAGAACGACACCGTTTCGGTTGACGAAATCAAGATCGGCGATAACGATACCCTTTCGGCTATCGTTTCGGTGATTGCCAAAGCAGATCTCTTGATCCTGCTCTCGGATATTGACGGGCTTTACGACCACGATCCGCATCAGGCGGGAGCCAAGCGCATCCCCATTGTACGGGGTGTTACCGACAAAATCCGTGCCTGTGCGGGCGGAAGCGTGTCGGGTATGGGCACCGGCGGTATGATCACCAAACTGGATGCTGCGGATATGGTCAATAAAGCGGGTATCCCTATGGTGCTCGCCAACGGAGCCGATCCCGAGGTACTCTACCGCATCGCCGAGGGCGAGAGCATCGGAACCCTGTTTGAGGTGATAAAATGAGCGTTAAAGATATAGCTAAGCGTGCCGGTCTTGCATCAACTGCGATTGCGGCCGCTTCCTGCGAGGAGAAAAATGCCGTGATCCTCGCCGTTGCCGATGCCCTGCGCTCCCATAAGCAGGAGCTTATAAGAGCCAATGCTTTGGACGTTGACGCAGGCAAAGAAAACGGGCTGAGAGAGGCACTCATCGACCGTTTAACCTTAACCGATAAGATTTTGGAATCGATGGCTGTGGGCGCCGAGCAGGTTGCCGCCCTGCCTGATCCCTCCCAGCAAATTTTAGAAGAGTTTACCAATGCCGACGGACTTCTGATTCAAAAAGTCAGCGTTCCTTTCGGCGTGATCGGTATGATTTTTGAGGCTCGTCCCAACGTTGCCGTTGACTCGGCTTTGCTCTGCTTAAAATCGGGCAACGCCGTGGTTTTGCGTGGCGGAAAAGAAGCCATTCATTCCAACAAAGCACTCGTTTCGCTTATGCGGAGCGTATTACAGGAAAAGGGCTTGCCTGCCGACTGTGTTTGCTTGGTTGAAGATACCGACCGCAGCAGTGCGCAGGAGATGATGTCGCTCAAAGGGTATCTTGACCTGCTTATCCCCCGTGGCGGCAAGGGTTTGATTGCGTCGGTGGTGGAAAACGCCATTGTGCCCGTTATCGAAACGGGGACGGGCAACTGCCACGTCTTTATCGACGAGAGCGCCGATGCCCAAATGGCGAAAAAGGTCATCCTCAACGCCAAAACTTCACGTCCGTCGGTCTGCAATGCCGCTGAAACCCTGCTTGTGCACGAAAACTCCTCCCTGCTTCCCGAGCTGTGCAAGGCGCTGGAAGAGGCGGGTGTGGAATTGCGAGGCGATGAAAAGGCACGGGCGCAATACCCCATGAAGGCGGCGACCGATGAGGATTTTTATACCGAATATAATGATTATATCCTAACGGTGGGCGTCGTCAAAGACGTGCGTGATGCCGTAGCGCATATCAATGAGCACGGTACCAAGCACAGCGAGGCCATCATCACCCAAAATCAGCAGAATGCCGACTATTTTATGAAGAGCATTGATGCGGCGGCGGTTTATCACAACGCCTCGACGCGTTTTACCGACGGGTTTGTCTTCGGGCTGGGTGCCGAGATCGGCATTTCCACCCAAAAGCTCCACGCACGCGGTCCGATGGGGCTTCGTGAATTAACGACCTATCAATACCGTATTCACGGTAAGGGTCAAGTTCGATAATTTCTTCGGCTTTGCCGAAGTTATGCGGGTATGGCGGAATTGGCAGACGCGCCAGACTTAGGATCTGGTGGGTACCCCCGTGCAGGTTCGACCCCTGTTACCCGCACCAAAACCCCAAGGGCTTACCGCCCTTGGGGTTTTTATTGCTTTTGCATCGACATTATGATATAATACAGATAATGGATGTTCGTAAGGCTGACAAAAAAACAGGAGGTATTTTCCATGAAAAACCCAAATGCCAAAGTACGACGAAACATTCTTATTATTACATCTTTTCTTGCCTTGGCGGTTGTGGCCGTTGTCGCCGTCCTGCATACCGTTATCATTCCCAACAACCACTATAACCACGCCGTGTCTTTGCTGAATGAAGGAAGCATTGTCGAGGCTTATGACGCCTTTACTTCCTTAAACGGCTACAAAGACAGTACCGAAAAGGCAGCCGCTATTTACACGCCCTACCAAATTGAAAAAATAAAAGCCGCACAGGTTGGCGATTACGTAACCTTCGGCGCATACGAGCAGGATAACGACCCCACCAACGGCAAGGAAGCGGTGGAGTGGCTGATCCTTGACAGCAAGGATGGTAAGGTGCTGGTAACCAGCAAATACGTCCTTGATCACCAGACGATTACGCCCGAACGCATAGATGCCGATTGGGGATCTTCTTCCCTTCGCACTTGGCTAAATCAAGATTTCTTTAATACCGCTTTTTCACAAGAGGAACGAGCACATATTCCCCTTGTTGAGCTTCTTTTTGAGACATATCCTCACTCTTACGCAAACTCCATTTTCAGCGACCCTACACAAGATAATGTATTCTTGCTCAGCTGTTTCGAAGTCGATACCTATTTCACTACCGATGAGGAAAGACAATGTAAGCCGACGCCCTATGCTGTCGCACAAGGGGTGCTTGCCAGCCCTTATAACGGGAACGCCTGGTGGTGGTTACGTGTAAACCACGACGGAAACACACAAACCGATATAATCAATAACAAGGGTAAACTAACAAGCGTCTCTAATGATTTTGAACAGCTTGGTGTGCGGCCTGCGCTGTGGATTGATTTAGCGGCATAATATAACCCCCGAAATCAATGATTTCGGGGGCTTTTTTATTTTCTGGGTAAAAGTTTTTTGAATAATTCCGTTAAGGGAACGATAAGCAGTCCGGCACAAAGGTTCCCGACGGCGTGTATCGCATCCCACGGCAAACCGGCGATGATCCACGCCAAGGTTTGGCTTGCGTCAAATCCCAACAATAACGCCTGTGCCGGGGCATAAAGCGTACCAAAGGCCAAGCCGTGCAATCCGCACACAAGCGGATACACGATACACTTTGTCTTTCCCGACATCGTTTCGGGTAAGAGCATGGTCATTCCCCACAAAACCGTCCAAACATACAAATAGGGAAGCCACCATATAGAAAAACCCGCGTACAGCCCGTTAATCAATACGTAAATATAAATCGGTATTAACGCTTTTTTTCTGAAAACAAGCGTAAACACCATGGTAAACGTTCCGAGCAGGTGAACGTTAGGCAATGCTTCCATAATGATCTTTGAGCAGAACATAAGCGTGCCGAGCATGGCAAACAAGACCATCTCATATATGCTCAAAGCCGTTCTCTTTTTACCCATGGATTACTTTGTGTACACAAGCTGATAGGTTGTGCCTTCGGTTATATCGGTACTGTCCACACCGGTAGAGGCATATTCGCCGTTGACGTAGAATGCCCAATAACTCTGGTCTGCGTCATAGTCCGCCGTCATACCGTTTACTACCTTAACGTAAAGACCGTATTCGCTTTCGTCGCCGGCGATAAGCTTATGTTCAAGCAACGCCGCACCCACCGTCTTTGCATCGGTTTTCACGGTAAATGTAACCGTCTTTTCCTCCGCCTTTACTTCTACGACGACGGTTTTTTCACCTTGACCCAAGGCGGTGTCCTTGACATAGGTTGCACTTGCCCACAGGCCTGTCTTTTCCACGGTATTGCCGCAGGCGGCAAGACCAAAAAGACAAACCATAATAAGTGCAACGGAAATAGTTGATTTAATCGTGTTTTTCATCATATCTCATCCTTTCTGATTTTACAAAAGGATAAAATAAAAGTACCCTCCCAAGGGGTACGGTGAATCATATCTCGGCATCCTGCCCTGCCGCAATGAACCGACTCGTCCCCCCTGTTGCCCAAGAGACTTTTACGCGGCACAGGCCGATAAGCATTCCGACTTGACTTGTTTATACAAGAGTTACGGTAATGGCTGTTGCTGCGGATTTGCACCGCAATTCCCTTATCCCCTAACCATACTGTCGAGCAGTAGGTTCGACAACAAATGCCGACAGCATTTGATGACCTGTGTTTATTCCTTTATCATGCGATAGTATAACATACCTTTCGCTGATTTTCAATATTCGGTTTTATCGCAACGGCTGAATAAGGCTGTGGGCTACGTCATAAAATGAGAATAACGGAGGTGAAATATGAAGCTCTGGCAGACGATTGGATTTGTTGCCGTTTCATTCGGCGGCACTCTTTTGCATTTTTTGTACGATTGGAGCAATGAAAGTGTTTTTATTGCTCCTTTTTCGGGCGTCAATGAGTCGACCTGGGAGCACATGAAACTGCTCTATTTTCCTCTTTTGCTTTTTGCCTTTATTGAGCGACGATTTTTTAAGGAGCGCTCGGATTTTTGGTGCGTGAAATTAGCGGGTACACTGTTGGGACTGACCCTCATTCCCGTACTTTTTTATACCTATAACGGCGTTTTCGGCACTTCTCCCGACTGGATAAACATCAGCATCTTTTTCCTTGCCGCCGCCGCCGTCTTTTTATGGGAAACTCGGCTTTTTAACCGCCGTTCTCTCCCCTGCCGTCATCCGCTATCGGCACTTATTCTCCTATTATTTATTGGCCTTCTCTTTGTTGTTTTTACCTTTTTTCCGCCCCATATTCCGCTCTTTCAAGACCCCATTACGGGCGGTTATGGGATTTTATAGGAATAATTCTTAATTTTATCCGGAACCGTATTTGTGCAGTAACATATACTGATACGGGAGGGATACTATGACAACAAACAAAATATGCGACCAGGGCGGTAAGCCGACAGTCGTGAATATCGATAAACTGGCAAAAATGAACCCCAATTACCGCACCGCTTTATGGACGGGAGAATATTTGCAGGTAACGCTGATGAGCATTCCCGTAGGCGGGGATATCGGTTTGGAAATCCACGAGGGGCTTGACCAGTTTATTCGCATTGAAGAGGGCTGTGCCGAGGTTCGGCTCGGCACATGCAAGTACGGCCCCTACGAGACTTACCGAGTAAACGGCGACTATGCCGTGATCGTGCCCGAGGGAACCTGGCATAACATTATTAATATCGGGCGTTGCCCCTTAAAACTCTATTCCATCTACGCACCGCCCCATCATCCGTTTGGTACGGTACAGAAAACCAAGAGCGACGAAAGCACCCATTAAGGGTGCTTTTTCTGCATTGACGGGCGGTGAAATATGGGGTATAATGTGGAAAAAAGGAGGTGGCAGCATGGGGTTACACGACGGACACCGCAAGCGGATGAGAGAACGCCTGCTTAGCGGGTCGCTTTCCTCGTTAGCCGAGCACGAACAACTGGAAATTCTGCTCTACTATGCTCTTCCCCGATGCAATACCAATGAGCTGGCTCACTCGCTGCTGCGCACCTTCGGCAGTATTTCCGCCATCATTGATGCCCCTGCCGAGTTATTACAGCAGGTGGCGGGTGTGGGGCCGGGCGTTTGTGCCTTTTTCCAATTTTTAAGAGAATTTTATCCCACCTACGCCAAACAGCATACCGCACCCAAGAAAAAGATGACTAAGACGATGGATGCCATCGCCACGTTACAGTCTATTTACCAAAGTGCTGAGACCGAAGCCGTTACCGCCATTTTGCTCGATGACAACAAACAGGTGGTTTATGCGGGCGTGGTCCATATCGGGAAACCCGATTCGGTGGACGTGGAAATGCGAAAACTGATGATGCTGATCCTCGGCTACGAAGCCACCCATCTCGTCATCGGGCATAATCACCCGTCGGGATACGGTTCGCCTTCCTTTCAGGATATCCAATCTAACGCCGCTCTGGATTCGGCTCTTGCCCACATGGGGGTCGTCCTGCTCGACCATATCGTACTGACCGACAACAACTATTATTCCTTTGCCGAAAACGGGCATATTCTCGGTCAGCAACAGCGGTGGGGCAAGCTTGGTCCGCTCACTTTCCGTTCAGAATATACTTTTTAACCGATTTGCCGACAAGATCGTCTTGTCGGCTTTTTATATACCACAAAAAACCCTGTTTTTTTAATGAGTTTCTTGTTGTTTTTTGGATAAAAAGGTGTTATAGTTATTAGTTGGAATTTCCTATAATTATTTATAGATTTTAATTATCTTGGAGGATATAAAAAAATGGACTATCGCATTGAACACGACTCTATGGGTGAGGTTAAAGTACCTGCCGATAAGTATTGGGCGGCTCAAACCGAACGCAGCCGCGGCAATTTCCGTATCGGCGTTGATATTGAAACGATGCCCCGCGAGATCACCAAGGCTTTCGGTATTCTGAAAAAGGCCGCCGCTATGGCTAACTTCTCGCTCAAACCCGAAAAAATGACCGGGGAAAAGCTCAGCGTTATCGCTCAGGCTTGTGATGAAGTCATTGCGGGTGAACTTAACGAACATTTCCCTCTCGTTGTATGGCAGACGGGAAGCGGTACCCAGTCGAACATGAACGCCAACGAGGTTATTGCCAACCGTGCCAATGAGCTCGCCGGCAAAAAGCTTTGCCATCCTAACGACGACATCAACATGAGCCAGTCTTCCAACGACACCTTCCCTACCGCCATGCACATCGCTGCCGTTACTGCGATCGAAGACAAGCTTATTCCTGCCGCTAAAAAACTCATCGACACCTTCAAGTCCCTTGAAGAGATGCACGAGGGTATTACCAAGAGCGGTCGTACCCATTTGCAGGACGCTACCCCCATTACCTTCTCGCAGGAGATCAGCGGTTGGCGTTCTTCCCTTGAAATGGACATTACTCTGCTGGAAAGATCCCTGCCCTCGCTCCGCACCCTCGCTTTGGGCGGTACGGCCGTTGGTACAGGACTGAACGCTCCCAAGGGCTTTGATGAAAAGGTTGCCGCTGCCGTTTCCGAAATTACCGGCAAGGATTTCGTTACTGCCGACAACAAGTTCCACGCCCTCACCAGCAAGGACGAGCTGGTCTTTGCTCACGGTGCCGTTAAGGCGCTGGCTTGCGACATGATGAAGATCGCCAACGACGTGCGTTGGCTGGCAAGCGGTCCCCGTCTGGGTCTTGGCGAGATCACCATTCCCGAAAACGAGCCCGGCTCCTCCATTATGCCCGGCAAGGTAAACCCCACCCAGTGTGAGGCTGTTACCATGTTTGCCGTTCAGGTTATGGGTAACGACGTTGCCGTTTCTCTCGCCGCTTCGCAGGGCAATTTCGAGCTTAACGTTTTCATGCCCGTTTGCATCTATAACTTCTTGCAGTCCTGCCGTCTGCTTGCCGAAGCCATCGTTTCCTTCAACGACAACTGCGCTGTCGGTATCCGTGCCAATGCCCAGAAGATGCACGACAACCTGCATAACTCTTTAATGCTGGTTACGGCGCTCAACCCCTACATTGGTTATGAAAACGCCGCTAAAACCGCTAAGAAGGCTTACAAGGATAACATTTCTCTGAAAGAGGCTTGCGTTGAACTCGGTTTCTTAACTGCCGAGAAATTTGACGAGGTATTCAAGCCTGAGAGCATGGTATAAAAATGGAGTACAGTAACATGAAAATTGCTTACTATCCCGGTTGCACACTCAAAAACAAAGCCAAAGACCTCGACCGTTACGCCATCGAGTCCTGCGCCGCTCTGGGTGTAGAGCTGTGCGAGATTGACGATTGGCAGTGCTGCGGCGGTATGTATACCTCCGCCAAGGATGAGATCGCTACCAAATTGCCCGCCGTTCGTGCGCTCGCTAAGGGGCGTGATATGGGCGGTAAGGTGCTGACCGTTTGCTCGGCCTGCTATAACGTGTTAAAGCAGACCAATCACGAGTTTACCATTAACCCCGACTTTGATCTGCGTGTGAACAACTATCTGAAACCCGACTTTGAATATCACGGCGAGGCTGACGTGATTCATTTGCTTGAATTTTTCCGTGATGAGATCGGCTTTGATACGCTGGCGCAAAAGGTGGTAAATCCGCTGACCGGCAAGAAGATCGCCGCTTATTACGGCTGTCTCTTACTTCGTCCTTCCGACGTATTGCAGTTTGACTCGCCCGAAAACCCGAAGATTTTGGAAGACTTTATCCGTGCTTTGGGTGCCGAGCCGGTCATTTACCCCATGAGAAACGAATGTTGTGGCGGATACATTACGCTTGAAGATAAAAACGCCGCTGTTAAGAGAAGCACTGCCGTTGCCGAGTCGGCATCCGAGATGGGGGCAGACTTCCTCATCACTGCCTGCCCGCTTTGTCAGTATAATCTTACCAAAAACGCCCTGTCCGACCTGCCCGTGCGCTATTTCACCGAGGTCCTGGCGCTGGCGCTTGGGTTGATTGAAGAGTAAAGGAGTGTCTGATATGGAGAACAAGAAAAAAGAACAGATCCTCCGCATGAGCGGTGCCGCCGTACAGAAATGTATGCGTTGCGGTAAATGCTCGGCCACCTGCCCCTCTTACGATGAGATGGAATATCATCCGCATCAATTTGTTTACATGGTGGAGCAGGGTGATATTGAAAAACTGCAAAACTCCCCCTCTCTCTACAAGTGCCTTACCTGCTTTGCCTGCGTGGAACGTTGTCCGCGCGGGGTAGAGCCTGCCAAGGTCATCGAGGCGGTACGTTTGGAAACCATCCGTCAGCAGGGTGCCAACCACTTAAAGCCCAACCAGATCCCCGATCTCTTAGACGAGGATCTGCCCGGTCAGGCGCTGATGGCGGCTTTCCGCAAATATTCCAAGTAAGGAGGAACAACCGAACATGCAAAAAATTGGTGTATTTGTCTGTCATTGCGGTACCAACATTGCCGGCACCGTTGACGTAAAACGGGTCGCTGAGACGCTCGCCAAAGAGCCCGGTGTTGTTACCTCTGTTGACTATACCTATATGTGCTCCGAATCAGGACAGAACCTCATTAAAGACGCCATTAAAGAATACGGCTTGACCGGCGTTGTGGTTTGCTCCTGCTCCCCCCGTATGCACGAGAACACCTTCCGCAAGGCGGCGGCCGCAGCGGGACTCAACCCCTACATGGTGGAAATTGCCAATATCCGTGAGCAGTGCTCTTGGATTCACAAGGATATCGAAGAAGCAACCGAAAAGGCCGTGATCCTCGGCCGTGCGGCTATTGCCAAGGTGCACCTCAACGCCCCTCTCACGGCCGGTGAATCGCCCGTTGTGAAAAGAGCGCTGGTTATCGGCGGCGGTATTGCCGGTATTCAGACGGCACTCGATATTGCCGATGCCGGCTTTGAGGTGGATATTGTGGAAAAGCAACCCACCATCGGCGGTAAAATGACCCAGCTCGACAAAACCTTCCCCACGCTCGACTGTGCGGCTTGTATTCTTACCCCGAAAATGGTTGAATGCGCCCAGAACGAGAAGATCAATATTTTCTCTTACAGTGAAGTGGCTGAGGTTTCGGGCTTTGTGGGAAATTTCAGTGCCAAGATCAAGAAAAAGGCCCGCTTTGTTGACGAAGTAAAGTGCACCGGCTGCGGCATCTGCACCGAAAAGTGCCCCCAGAAAAAAGTACCCAACGAATTCAATATGGGTATGGACAACCGCCGTGCCGTTTACATTCCCTTTGCCCAGGCCGTACCGAAGGTTGCCACGATCGACCCCGATTACTGCACCATGCTCAAAACGGGCAAGTGCGGTGTCTGCTCGAAGGTCTGCACCGCCGGTGCTATTGACTACACTCAAAAAGATGAGATCATCGAGCGTCAGTACGGCGCTATTGTCGTTGCTACCGGCTTTAATCCCATTGACATTACCAATTACGATGAGTTTGCCTACTCGCAGTCAAAAGACGTTATCACCTCGCTTGAATTTGAGCGTCTGACCAATGCCGCAGGCCCCACCTCGGGTAAGCTGCTCCGTCCCTCCGACGGCAAGCATCCGCATACCATCGTTTTCGTACAGTGCGTCGGCTCCCGTTGTACCGCAGAAAAGGGCAAGAGCTATTGCTCGAAGATCTGCTGTATGTACACCGCCAAGCACGCCATGCTCACCCGTGAAAAATATCCCGATACCGACGTATACGTATTCTATATCGACGTGCGTACGCCCGGCAAAAACTTTGATGAGTTTTACCGCCGTGCCGCCGAGGAATACGGTGTGCATTACGTAAAGGGTATGGTGGGCAAGGTTTCGCCCCGTGCCGACGGCACCCTTGACGTGCAGGCGTCTGACCTGATTATGAACGAACAGTTACATATTAAGGCTGACCTCGTCGTTCTTGCCGCCGCCATTGAGCCCGACAAGAGCGCACGTCCCCTTGCCACGATGCTCACGGCGAGTATGGACACCAACGATTTCTTCACCGAGGCACATCCCAAGCTTCGTCCCGTGGAATCGCCCACGGCGGGTATCTTCCTGTCGGGTGCTTGTCAGGGGCCTAAGGATATCCCCGAAACCGTTTCGCAGGCGGGCGCCGCGGCGGCTAAGGTTATCGGTCTGCTGGCAAAAGATAAGCTCGTTACCAATCCCTGCGTGGCACGATCCAACGAGAATCTGTGCAACGGTTGTTCGCAGTGCGCCAACGTTTGCCCCTACGGTGCCATTTCCTATGAGGACAAGGAATTCCGTATGCCCGACCGCACCACCAAGGTGCGCCGTGTCGCCTACGTCAATCCTGCCGTATGCCAGGGTTGCGGTGCTTGTACCGTTACCTGTCCTTGCGGTGCCATGGATCTTCAAGGCTTCTCGAACAGACAAATCTTAGCGGAGGTTGACGCCATATGCAAGTAAACGAATCTTTTAAGCCGACCATCGTTGCTTTCTGCTGCAACTGGTGCTCCTATGCCGGTGCCGACCTTTCGGGAACCAACCGTTTGCAGTACCCTGCCGACGTAAAGATCATCCGTGTTCCCTGCTCCTGCCGTGTCAATCCCTTGTTTATTCTCCGTGCCTTCCAGCGCGGTGCCGACGGTGTGATCATCTGCGGTTGCCATCCCGGCGACTGCCACTACACCAGCGGTAACTATTTCGCTCGCAGACGCATCACCCTGCTCTTCTCGATGCTCGATTTCCTGGGCATTGAGCGTGATCGTACCCGTTTGGAATGGGTCTCGGCCGCTGAGGGCGCTAAGTTTGCGGCTACAATGAACGATTTTACCCAGCACATTATCCAATTGGGTCCGAATCGTAGATTGGAGGATCTGAGATGCAGGAAATAATGAAACAAAGAGCCATTGCGCTTCTTTCGGATAACACCGTATCCAAAGTGATTGGTTGGGTGCCCGGCGAGTTTTCCTACGATATGACTCCTGCCGTTTTCACCTCCGTTAGGCAACTGCAAGACAACTTCGTTTACAACGAATTCTGCGGTGCTAACGTATCGAAATACGTAATGAAGGAGCTCAAAAAGGATACCGAGGGCAAGGTCCTTGCCTTCTTAAAACCCTGCGACTCCTATTCCTTTAACCGTCTTGTTGCCGAGCATCGTATCGACCGTGAGCGTGTTTACGTGATCGGTGTTGCCTGCGACGGCATGGCCGACGTAGACAAGATCAAGGCCAAAGGCATTGACGGTATCCTCGGCATCAGCGCCGAGGGCGATAACTTTATCGTAGAAACGCTCTACGGCACCGAAACGGTTGCCAAAGCAGAAGCCTTAGCCGAGCGCTGTGTGGCCTGCAAGTCCAAAAAAGTGGTCGTTTTCGACGAAATGATCGGTGAAAACGGCGAAATTACTACCGATTCCGAGCGTTTTTCGATGGTAGAAAAGCTTGAAAATATGACGGCGCAGGAGCGTTATGATTTCTGGCGCGGAGAGCTCTCCCGTTGCATCCGTTGCAACGCTTGCCGTAACGTTTGCCCTGCCTGCACCTGCGAAACCTGCATTTTTGACAACCCTGCATCGGGCGTAGATCAAAAGGCGGCGGCCGACAGTTTTGAAGAGAATATGTTCCATATCATTCGTGCTTTCCACGTGGCGGCACGTTGTACCGACTGCGGCGAATGTTCGAGAGTTTGCCCCGAGCATATTCCTCTGCATCTGCTCAACCGTAAGTTCATTAAGGATATTAACGAGCTTTACGGCGAGTATCAGGCAGGCGAGGACATCGAATCCAAAACGCCCCTCACCTCCTATACCTTTGACGATGCCGAGCCCTCTGTTGTTCACGAAAGGGGGAACGAATAATGCGTTATCTTTCCTATGATAAATTAGAGCTTTTCTTTGAAAAGGCCTCACAAAAGCGCAATATCTATCTTCCCGTTGACGGCGAAAAGGGTGCCTCCTATCAAAAATGGGAGAAGGGCGTAACGCTCTCTCAGGCGCTACATACCACCCGCAGTGCCAAGGATTTCTTCTTCCCTCAGACCGAGAACCTGGTTAACTTCAAGGTGGACGGCAAGAAGATTGAGATCATCGATCCCCGCCGTGAGACCGAGGACTATGCCGTTTTCGGCGTTCGGGCTTGCGACGTGAAGAGTTTTGAGATCCTTGACCGTGTCTTCCTTTCCGAGCCGGTGGATTCCTATTATAAAAACCGCCGTGAGCACGGCGTGATTTTAGGGCTTACCTGCTCCCGTCCTTCCGAAACCTGCTTCTGCCCAACCTTTGGTATTGACGCCGCCACCCCCGGTGCCGACGTAGATCTTACCGAGGCCGACGGCGGGTACTTCTTCACGGCAAACACCGAAAAGGGTGAAGCCTTTATTGCTTCCCTTGGTGATATCTTTGAAGAGCGTGATGAGGCGGCGGCTGAAAAAGCAAAAGAAGAAACACGCAACATCATCAAAAAACTGCCCCTTGCCTCCCTCTCCACCGACGGCTTTGGTGCCGATAAGATGGATGAGATGTTTGAAGATAGCCGTTGGGCAGCGCTCTCCGAGGCTTGTCTTGGATGCGGTACCTGCACCTTTGTCTGCCCCACCTGTCAGTGCTACGACATTCGTGATTACGATACCGGCCACGGCGTTGTCCGCTACCGCTGCTGGGACAGTTGTATGTATTCCGATTTTACCAAAATGGCTCACGGTAACCCCCGCCTAACCCAAAAGGAACGGTTCCGTCAGCGCTTTATGCATAAACTCGTATACTTCCCCTCGAATAACGACGGTATTTTCGGTTGTGTCGGTTGCGGACGTTGCTTAGCGTCCTGCCCCATTCATATGAACATCGTGAAGGTTATGAAAAAATTTACTGCGGAGGCTGACCATGAATAATGAAACGTTAATTCCTTATCTCGGAGAAGTAACGGATATTCGTATCGACACTCCCGACGTCAAGACCTTCCGTGTACTGACCCCCGACGGCAACAAACCCTTTGAGCATATGCCCGGTCAATGCGCTATGCTCTCCATCCCCGGTGTGGGCGAGGCGATGTTCTCCATCACCTCTTCCCCAACCAATACCGAATTTATGGAGTTTTCCATTAAAAAGTGCGGTTGTCTGACCGACTGGCTCCACGCTATGGATCTTGGTCAGCAGATCACCATTCGCGGGCCTTACGGCAAGCCCTTCCCCGTAGAAACTGAGTTAAAGGGCAAAGACCTGCTCTTTATCGCCGGCGGTATCGGCTTAGCGCCCCTGCGTTCGGTTATCAACTACGTTCGTGATAAGCGTGAAAATTACGGCAGTGTGCAGATCGTTTACGGTGCCCGTTCGATGGACGACTTGGTAGACTACAAGGAAATCATCGACGAGTGGATGCAGGATGACGGCATTGAGGTCAACCTCACCATCGACCGTGAACAAGAGGGCTGGAACGGACACGTTGGCTTTATTCCTTCCTTTGTGAAAGAGTTAAATCCCGACCTGAACAAAACCGTGTTACTGTGCGGTCCGCCCATTATGATCAAGTTCACCCTTAACGAGCTGATGGCTCTCGGCTTTGAAAAGACGCAGGTCTACACCACCATGGAACTGAGAATGAAATGCGGTGTGGGCAAGTGCGGTCGTTGCAATATCGGCGATAAGTACGTGTGCAAGGACGGCCCCGTCTTCCGCTTTGATGAGCTTGACGAACTGCCGGATGAATATTGATCCGTGTTATTACAGGAAATGGAGAATAGTATAATGGAAAATATGGTTAATATCTTCCTTTACGGCAAAAAGTACACTGTACCTGCCAACCTGACCATTATGAGCGCCATGGAATATGCCGGCTATCAGTTGGTCCGCGGTTGCGGTTGCCGTAACGGATTTTGCGGGGCTTGTGCCACCATTTACCGCATCAAGGGCGACAACGAGCTCAAAGCTTGTCTTGCCTGCCAGACCACGGTAGAGGACAATATGTACATTGCCACCCTGCCCTTCTTCCCCCTCGTAAAACAAGCCTACGACATCGAAAAGGTTTCGACGACCGAGGCGGTTATGATGCAACTTTACCCCGAAATCTATGCCTGTGTCGGGTGTAACGCCTGCACCAAGGCTTGCACGCAGGGGCTGAACGTTATGCAGTACATCGCCTACGCCCAGCGTGGTGATTTTGAGGCCTGCGCCGAGGAATCCTTTGACTGCGTTATGTGCGGTGTTTGCTCCTCCCGTTGCCCTGCCGGCATCTCTCATCCGCAGGTTGCCATGCTTGCCCGCCGTATCAACGGCAAGTATCTTGCGCCTGCTTGCGGTCATTTAGAGGACCGTGTGAAAGAGATCAAGGACGGCACCTTCACCGAGCTGATTGAAGCGCTGATGCAAAAGCCGGTGGAAGAGCTTAAAGAACTGTACAATACCCGTGAGATCGAGAAGTAAGGAGGAAAAAAGATGTATTCTGAACAGTATCAGGAATCTTTGGCAGCGGTTGCGGCGGCAAGAGCCAAGAACATTGCCATGGAACCTGCCCGTATGACGGCAGAGCAGAAGGAAACCCTTCTGAAAACCTATCATCCCGACTATAAAGAAAATGAATTTTCAACCTTACAGATCGGCCCCAACAAGGGCGACAAGGTGCCTCACGAGCTGTGCGAAACCTTGCAGGCTCACAGCCGTATCACGGCTGACAGTGTGGATCTCTCCTGCCCCGATTATGAAACCGACGTTCTCATCATCGGTGCGGGCGGTGCCGGTACGGCCGCCGCTATTGAGGCGCACGAGGCCGGTGCCGACGTTATGATCGTAACCAAACTTCGTATGGGCGATGCCAACACCATGATGGCAGAGGGCGGTATTCAGGCCGCCGACAAGCCCAACGACTCGCCCGCCATTCATTTCGTTGATGCCTTCGGCGGCGGTCATTTTGCCGCCAAGCGTGATCTTTTGGCTAAACTCGTATGCGATGCCCCCGATGCCATTCAGTGGCTCTCCGATTTGGGCGTTGAATTCGATAAGGAAGAGGATGGCACGATGGTAACCACCCACGGCGGCGGTACCTCTCGCAAGAGAATGCACGCTGCCAAGGACTATTCGGGTGCTGAGATTATGAGAACGCTCCGTGATGAGGTTCTTAACCGTCAGATCCCCGTTGTGGACTTTACCTCGGCTATTGAACTCATTTTGGACGAAAACGGCAAGGCTGCCGGCGCTGTCTTAATGAACATGGAAACCAAGGATCTCTTGGTTGCCAAGGCTAAGACGGTTGTTATTGCCACCGGCGGTGCGGGACGTATGCATTACCAAGGCTTCCCCACCTCCAACCATTACGGCGCTACGGCGGACGGTCTGGTGCTCGGTTATCGAGTAGGTGCCAATCTCCTCTATGCCGAAACCCTGCAATACCATCCCACCGGTGCCGCCTTCCCCGAACAGATCTTCGGTGCGCTCGTTACCGAGAAGGTTCGTTCGCTGGGCGCTAAGCTCGTTAACAAAAACGGCGAAGTCTTTATGCACCCGCTCGAAACCCGCGACGTTACTGCCGCTTCCATCATTCGTGAATGCTCGGACCGTGAAAACGGCATTGATACCGGCAACGGTCTTGCCGTATGGCTGGATACGCCTATGATTGAAGCCATCGGCGGTGAGGGCACCATTGAAAAACGTATTCCCGCTATGATGCGTATGTTTGAAAAATACGGCATCGATATTCGCAAAGAGCCTATCCTCGTTTATCCCACCCTTCACTATCAAAACGGCGGTCTTGACATCAACGTTGACGGCATGACCACCAACGTGGAAAACCTCTTCGTTGCCGGTGAGGCCGTTGGCGGTATCCACGGCAAGAACCGTTTGATGGGTAACTCTCTGCTTGATATTATTGTTTTCGGTCGAAATGCCGGTCAAAATGCCGCTAAGGCTGCGAAAAATACCACGGTTGGCGCTCTTACCTTGGAGCATATTGCCAAGTTTGAGGCAGAAATCGTCGCCGCCGGTATTGAAACCGACGTCGTTTCGCCTAAGCTTTTGCCCAACTACACCAAACAGAAAAACATCTAAAAGGAGTTACCATTATGGAATTATTCGGCGGTGTTATCCCCATTACGGGCGTGTCCTTCTTCCTCTTTTGCGTTTTTGCTATTCTTGCCGTTGGCTATGCGCTCGGCAGAATTACCGTTAAGGGCGTTTCCCTCGGCGATGCCGGTGTATTCATCATCGCTCTCGCCTTCGGCGCTCTCTTTTGCAGTGATCTCATGCCCAACCCCGTTGTTTTCGATGAAAAGTGGCTCTCCATTGTTGAAAGCTTAGGTCTGATCTTGTTCGTTACCAGCGTCGGCTTTATTGCCGGACCCAAGTTCTTTGCCAATATGAAAAAGAACTTCAAAAGCTACGTTTTAATCGGCCTCATCGTTATTCTTGCCGGCGGCCTTTCGGCTTTCGGCTGCATTATGCTCGGTGAGCACGTATTCGGCTACGGTGCTTCCACCATCACCGATATCGACGGCTTTGTTGCCATGATCGTCGGTCTGCTCTCCGGCTCCCTGACCTCCACTCCCGCCTTCTCGGCGGCAAAGGCAACGGTGCTCGAAGAGTATCAGAGCCTCGTTTCGGTAGGCCACGGTATTGCCTATATCTTCGGTGTTATCGGCGTTGTTCTCTTCGTTCAGCTTATCCCCAAGCTCACCAAAGCCAATATGGAAGAGGAACGTGCCAAAATCACCGTTCCTGCTAAGGAAGACGGTATTGTTAAAAAAGTAGTAAACCTTCTCCATTTGGATCACATGGGTGTTTGTGCCTTTTCTCTGGCCGCTATCCTCGGTACGGTTGTGGGCAAGATTAAGATCCCGATGAGCGCCGCTGGTCTTGACGGCACCTGCTTTTCGCTCACCACTACGGGCGGTTGTCTGTTGGTGTCCCTGCTCTTAGGGCATTTTGGCAGAATCGGTAAAGTAAGCCTGATGCCTGCCGAGTCCACCCTGAAACTCTTCCGTGAGCTGGGTCTGGTGCTCTTCTTGGTTGGTGCAGGTATCCCCGGCGGTGCTGACTTCGTGGCAAACTTCAACGGTATGTACTTCGTCTACGGCATCATTATGACCGTTATCCCAATGATTGTCGGCTATCTGTTTGCTAAGTACGTGCTCAAACTGCCCCTGCTCAACAACCTCGGCTCACTCACCGGCGGTATGACCAGCACGCCTGCGCTCGGCACCCTGATTGGTACGGCGGGCACCGAGGACGTTGCCGCTGCTTACGCCGCAACCTATCCCATTGCTCTGATCTCGGTTGTGCTCGTTTCGCAGTTCCTCATTATTTTGTTCTAACAATAAAGACCGTCCCTTTCGGGGCGGTCTTTTTCCATAAAGGAGTGTTACTATGGCTTTGAATTTGGATGATAAATTAGTGGTAGGTATCTCGTCCCGAGCCCTCTTTGATTTAGAAGAAGAAAACCGTATCTTTGAGGAGCAGGGACTGCAAGCCTATTGCGATTATCAAATTGAGCACGAAAACGATATCTTAAAGCCGGGCACCGCCTTCCCGCTGATTAAGGCATTGCATAATCTTAATTGCGGAGAAAAGCGATTGACCGAAATTATCGTTATGTCCAAAAACAGTGCCGATACCAGCCTTCGCATTTTTAATTCCATCAAGCATTACGGGCTGGATATCTGTCGGGCGGCATTAGTAGGCGGACAGTCCATCGCTCCCTATCTTACTTCCTTTCGCACCGACCTCTTTTTGTCGGCCGATGAAAAAGACGTGCAGGAGGCCATCAATGCCAATATTGCCGCAGGCATTATCTGCTCCCATTCCGATCTGCCGATTGACCCTACACAGGAAATCAAACAGATACGCATTGCCTTTGACGGCGACGCCGTTCTCTTCTCGGATGAGTCGGAAAAAATCTACCAATCCCACGGCCTGTCTGCCTTTGATGAGCACGAGCGGGCAAATGCCCAAAATCCCCTGCCGGAAGGACCTTTTGCCAAACTGTTAAAGACGATTTCTTTGGTTCAGCAAGGCTTTGAAGGGGCGGATTTGATGCCGATACGCACCGCCCTCGTTACCGCCCGCAGTGCCCCATCTCACGAACGTGCCATTCGCACGCTCAGGGCTTGGAACGTGCGCATCGACGAGGTCTTTTTCTTGGGCGGTATCCAAAAAAGTGAGATCTTAAAGGCATTTGGCGCCAACATCTTTTTTGATGACCAGTCGGTACATACCGACCCTGCCTCCAAGCTCGTCCCTTCCGCCCGTGTCCCCTACAAACAACCCTAAACAAAAATCCGCTGACTTTACTCAAAGGGTTTCATTTTTTATATAAGCTATTATTGAATAAAAATAATAATTTACACGTAAAAACAAAGAAAGTCCTTGAGACAAGGACTTTCTTTGTATCAACGAATGTTGATGATTATGGTCGGAATGACAGGGTTCGAACCTGCGGCATCGAAGTCCCAAAGAAAACCGGAGTACCTGTTTCCGCTTATTTCCGGGCATTTTCGCTCCTTTCCGCTCGGAAACACATCCTTTCCGGCACTCTTACCTCCACTGTTTCCGTGTGCTCCGGTCGTGTCTGTGGGATAAACTGTGGTCAAGAAAAACACCCCGAATGCAGCTTTCGCCGCATCCGAGGTGTTTTTTGTCGTCTGTATGGTAACTCTGTCCGCCCCAAAAGTCAAGGCCTTTCGCGAAACAAATTTTACCCCGCAGTAAACAAAGAAAAAGGCAGCAGGTCAAAGCTTTGTTTCTGAGGTGCGTTGAAAAAACGGGAATTTTGTTGTATAATAAAAAAGAATTGGATTACTCCTCGTGATAGTCGGTAAGGCGCGCGAGTTGCTTAAAAACAAATACAATAGAATTATTATAGTTTTGATGAAATAGTAAGAGAACGAAAGGAAGTATAATTTATGAAAGATCAGATTGAAGGTTTTGATAATGAAAGTTTGTCCAGTGATGATAATTCTTACATATCAGAAGAAAAGATGATT
>JAZOCX010000112.1:0-1680 GCA_045596725.1 Eubacteriales bacterium | reverse complement strand
ACCACACAAGAAAGTTTGAAAACCGTTCCGCAGAGCTATCGAGAGGGAGCTTTCGGCTTGGGCGCAGGCAAATGGCGTGTGATCCGCACCGTTGTTCTTCCCGGATGTGTGGACGGTGTTATCACGGGTTGTATCCTCTCTGTCGGACGTATTCTCGGTGAGTCGGCGGCGCTGCTCTTTACTGCGGGTTTTGCTCACGCGCTCAACGGTATTTTTACGGGATTGACTTCTCCCGGCGCAACCTTAACTGTTGCTCTTTATGTTTATGCTAAAGAGGAAGGCGAGTTCGGAGTTGCCTTCGCCATCGCCGCAATTTTAATGATACTGACATTACTGATAAATCTGTCTGCCACATTGGTGGGCAAATACTTCGCAAAAAGGAGAAATATATGAGCGAAATAATGACAGCCAAAGACCTGTGCCTTTGGTACGGCGACAATAAAGCCTTAAAAGATATAAATATTGCCATTCCCGAAAAAAGCATCACGGCGCTGATCGGCCCTTCGGGATGCGGTAAATCCACTTTTCTTAAAACCCTTAACCGTATGAATGACCTTATCCCGATTGTAAAGATTACAGGTGAGGTGTGCTACAACGGCCGCAACATATTCGATAAGGATGTGGACGTGAACGAACTGCGCCGTGATGTCGGTATGGTGTTCCAAAAACCAAATCCCTTCCCGATGAGTATTTACGATAATATCGCATACGGCCCCCGTACTCACGGTATCACAAGCAAGGTAAAGCTTGATGAGATCGTTGAGCAGGCGCTCAAAGATGCGGCTATTTGGGACGAGGTTAAGGACAGACTCAAAAAGAACGCTCTTGGGCTTTCGGGCGGTCAGCAACAGCGTTTGTGTATTGCCCGTGCACTTGCTGTTGAGCCAAAAGTTCTCTTGATGGATGAGCCGACGAGCGCCCTCGACCCGATTTCCACTTCACGAATTGAGGAACTTGCATTGCAATTAAAGGAAAAATATACTATAATTATAGTAACTCATAATATGCAGCAGGCGGTTCGTATTTCGGATAATACGGCGTTCTTCCTTCTTGGAGAGTTGGTGGAATTCGGCAAGACCGAGAAATTATTCTCACAGCCGGTTGATAAGCGCACTGAGGATTACATTACAGGAAGGTTTGGTTGATATTATGAGAAGCAGATTTGACGAGCAATTAGTTACGCTGAATAAAAAGATGATCGAAATGGGTGCACAGTGCGAGGAGCTTATCTCCCTTGTAGCCAAAGCCCTGTTGAACGGGGACGTTGAAGGCGCAAGAAAAGCGAAAGAGCAAGGTCACGAAATCGACCAAATGGAAAGAGAGATTGAGGCCATTTGCTTAAAGCTCCTTCTTCAACAGCAACCCGTAGCCAAAGACCTTCGTGTGATTTCCGCCGCCCTTAAAATGATTACCGATATGGAAAGAATCGGAGATCAGGCAGAAGATATTGCCGAGATAATCCCGTTCCTTGACGGAAGAACAGGTGCAGAGTTTGCCGATTTCAAGCCTATGGCAGAAGCAACCTGCAAAATGGTGACAGACAGCATTGATGCTTACGTAAAGCAGGACGTTGCTCTTGCCAAAGCCGTAGCCGAGCACGATGACGTTGTGGACGATGCCTTCGGCAGAATGAAAGATATGTTAATAAAAATGATATCCGAAAATAAAGCAGACGGAGAA
>JAZOCX010000111.1:0-5165 GCA_045596725.1 Eubacteriales bacterium | reverse complement strand
GAAAAGAACAAATCTGATAGAATATAACTTTGATGAAATCCTTTCTCTTGCTGAAGAAATTAAAAGAATGCTTATTGCTTCGCTTAACACTGCTAAGGAAAATTCATATGATTCAATTAAGAAGAATAACTAAAGATAATTTTGATAGTATAAAAAACTTAAAAGTTGCAGATTATCAAAATCACTTTGTTTCATCCGCAGTCGATTCTTTAGCACAAGCTTGGTTATATTATGATACAGCATATCCGTTTGCTATATATGCTGATGATTTACCTATTGGTTTTGTTATGTTAGGGTATTATGAGTCAAGAAAGCAGTACACATTATGGAAATTCTTTATTGATGAAAAACACCAACACAAAGGTTATGGTAGGCAAGCGTTGCAACTTGCTGTAAACTATTTACACAATAATTTTGATTGTGAGGAAATTTATACCGGTGTTTATATAGGTAACAATATTGCAAAACATTTATATATTTCTTTTGGCTTCGAAGAGACAGGTAAGATTGAAGCGAATATGGAAGAATTGAAATATACTTTTGCATGAAACTGCAAGAGTTCGAAGTCATACGCAAAACTGTGAAGAATATCTTTTTCGTAGCCCATAGACAGAAAAAGACCTTGTCAAACGACAGGGTCTTTTTCAACTTAATCCACCCTTGCGGATGGGTGAAATATGGTTTCGTCTTCGTAGCAAGGCAAATATTTCACCTGAAATTTATATATGGGTGAAAGCGTGTGAAACGGAAATCCGTCTGTCGAAAAAGTATTGAAAAATTTGCGTCTTTATGCTATTATATTTGTGTCTGAACGGTGAACGTTAAAATGTCTTTTAACGGAGGATCACAATGAGCAAGAAAAATAATATTGAAATTTTGAATATCGACCCTTATCTCTCTCCGTTTGCAAAGGATCTTGAGTTGAGAGTCAGGCTTTTTAATTCCAAAAGAAAAGCGCTTTTGGGTAACGGACGGAAGCTTTCTGTTTTTGCGAACGGGCATA
Source organism: Eubacteriales bacterium (assembly GCA_045596725.1). GTDB lineage: Bacteria > Bacillota > Clostridia > Oscillospirales > UMGS1783 > CAKSHC01. Next base: position 4,162 of record JAZOCX010000111.1, on the reverse strand, counting down.
AGTATTTTGGTTTCCACCGCACCCGTAACGGCTGGGTGTACCGTGAATGGGCACCTGCTGCAGATGAAATGTACTTAACGGGTGATTTTAATGGTTGGAATATTAAAAGCTGTCCTATGACAAGGCTTGAAAACGGTGTTTTTGAACTGCATCTCAGCGGAAGAAACGCACTAAAAAAAGGTCAAAAGGTTCAGGCGATTGTTATAAATTCCGGGCAGATGCTGCGCCGCATTCCGCTATATGCCACACGAGTGGTTCAGGATACGACCACATTTTTGTGGTGCGCCGAGATTGAGGACCCAGACTCTGATTTTGATTGGACTGACGGCGGTTTTGTTCCTGCTTCTACTCCGTTTATTTATGAATGTCATATTGGAATGGCGCAGGAAAAGGGTGCGATCGGAACTTATAACGAGTTTGCCGATAATATCCTTCCCCGAATTAAGGCGCTTGGCTATAATACCATTCAAATAATGGCAATTATGGAGCATCCCTATTACGGCTCTTTCGGATATCAGGTCTCTAACTTCTTTGCCGCATCCTCGCGCTACGGATGCAGTGAGGATTTGAAAAAACTCATAAATACCGCCCATGGCATGGGAATTGCAGTTTTGCTCGACGTTGTGCACTCTCACGCTGTCAGTAATACCAACGAGGGACTCAATGAGTTTGACGGAACGGTATACCAGTTCTTCCACGAGGGAGAGAAGGGAAACCACAGCGCTTGGGGAACAAAGCTGTTCAACTACTCCAAAAACGAGGTTCTGCATTTTTTGCTTTCTAACCTCAAATATTGGATGGAGGAATTTCATTTTGACGGCTTCCGCTTTGACGGCGTAACCTCAATGCTTTATCACGATCACGGTCTCGGAAGCGCTTTTACGAGCTACGATATGTACTTCTCGCTTAACACCGATACCGATGCGGTCACATATCTTCAGCTTGCAAACGAGCTTATACATGAGTTAAACCCAAACGCAATTACTGTTGCTGAGGATATGTCGGGTATGCCGGGAATGTGTATTCCCATCAAGGATGGGGGGATCGGTTTTGATTTCCGTCTTTCGATGGGAGTTCCCGATCTGTGGATCAAAACAATCAAGGAATTGACCGACGATGAATGGGATATCGGTAAGCTTTGGTATGAACTCACCTCCTGCCGCCCGCAAGAAAAGAGCATCGGCTACGCCGAGTCACACGATCAGGCCTTGGTCGGTGATAAGACGATAATGTTCAGGCTCTGCGATGCCGAGATGTATACCGGTATGAGCAAATCTATCCCGAATATCGTTATCGACAGAGGTATTGCACTTCATAAGATGATACGCTTGCTTACCGCATCCCTTGCAGGTAACGGATATCTCAATTTTATGGGTAACGAGTTCGGTCATCCCGAGAGCATAGATTTTCCTCGCGAGGGCAACGGCTGGAGCTATCACTACTGCCGAAGACAATGGAGCCTGGTGGATAATCCCGACCTCAGATACAGAGAGCTGAATGATTTTGATAAGGCGATGATAAAGCTGCTCAAGGAAGAGGAGCTATTGACTTTGTCGGCTGAAAACAGATGGCTTCATCAGGAAGATAAAATCCTTATCTATACCAAGGGAGATGCAGTATTTATTTTCAATTTCCATCCAACAAAATCCTTTGACGGATATTTTGTTCCGGTTGGTAGGGAAGGTAAGTATAACGTTGTGCTTTCTTCGGATGACCGAGAATTCGGAGGTTTCTCCCGTGTTGATACAACTGCTCAATACAAGACCTTTACGACTTCTGCGGGATGGGTTGGATTCAAATGCTATCTTCCCAACAGAACAGCTATTGTTTTGAATCGCTCTGCTGCGGAGACCGAAGTTATTTAATCCTAAGCAACAAATCATTGCTCGACTAAACATATTCTATGTGTTATACTTAACCCGTAAATAACACGTTAGGAGAGATAATATGGTAGGAAAGAACATTAAGCATTTCAGAGAAAATAAGAATATTACGCAAGAAGAGTTGGCTGAAAAGCTGTGTGTTACCCGTCAGGCTGTATCTAACTGGGAAACGGGAAAAACAGAGCCCGACGTTGATACGCTAACCAAAATCGCATCTGTTCTGGACGTTACGGTTGAGGAGTTGATATACGGATTTGAAAGAAAAATCTCGATCATTCACAATCACAATACAACAAAGAAGATCACCAAAAACGTTACGGAGGGCTTATCCTTCGGCGCGGCCTTGGCAATGATTATTTCATATGTAAAGTGGCAGTCTATCGGTTGGGCGATTTTACACGGTTTGTTTAGCTGGGCATACGTCATTTATTTTATAATAAAATACGGTTGGAGTTAAGTAACGCATAAAGCGATATTGTTCGTAGATCGTAATATTCTCTTACCTGAATATTAAGTGCTTCGCAGAGAGCCGCTTTGCAAAAGGTGTGCTCTCTGTTTAATTTTTTACTGTCTTCGACAGAAAAAACGGCACCATACAGGACGATGGTGCCGCAGTGAAGTGTATCTTGTTTTATTCGTTGATGATTTCCTTTGGAGTTCCGGAACGGTTTCGTATCCGCTTCTCCTGCGCTGTAGCGTTATACTTTTGGAAAAGAATCTCGGTTGCGAAAGCAAGCTTTGTTACAACGTTTTGCTTTGAAGGATAGCAGTAGAACGAGTCATTTTCGGTCGAAATGTCTACGCAATCAAAGGGCTTGATATAACAGTAATCATACTCAATATGCAGGCTGTTTGTTTGGATGGGTGTCCGCTGAATGCGGTAGTCCTCGCCATTGTAATGACCCGTGATTACAAATCCGTTTTCGGCATCGTGAGTCAGCCTTGCACTGCCCAAATGCTCGTATTTCCAACATCTCGGAAGCGAATATACGTCAACCTCATCCTCAAATACGTATTCTCCGCTTTCAATCTGCTGCTCAACCTGAGATCTTTCCCACATAAACCAGTCGGGCACGTGCGAAAACTCGGTTTCACCCTCAAAAGCGGAAAGGCTTCCGTCCTCGTTCAAATTCCAACGTTTTCCGCACTCCTCGCAAAATATCTCGCTTCCTTTGGAGTTCATTCTTGATTCGGTTTTGCAGTGCGGACACTGATAAAGCACTTTGTGCAGCCCTTCGGCACGGAATGGCTCGGTGATAAGTATCCCGTTTTCCTTTTGGTATCGGTAATCATCGTAGGTAAGTGCCTCACGCACCCTGGCATTGATCTCATCAACCGATAGATTTTTACAATCCTCGGGAGTCAGTATCATTGCTGCTGTGGTATAAAGCGGCACTTTTCGTTTTTTTCGGTAGTTCCAAAAAGGGGAATGGAGATAATTGCCGTGATGGACAACCGCAACAACGGGAACGGCGTTTCGCTTAATAAGCAGACCAAGTGAGTCGGGCAGATAAGAGCTAATTCCGCAGGGGGAGTATCTTGCCTCGGGATACATACAAAGAATATCACCCCTTTTCAGCACGTGGCGGATTGATTTGATGAGGTGCATATCCATTGTGAACTTTCTCGTGCATATTGCGCCGATAAGCTCCAACAGCCAAGGGCGTCTGTAAAACCCGTCAATAGATACGACGTTATTAACACGGTTAAGCCCCGTGATTTGCGATACGAGCTTAAAATCGATAAAGTGCATATGATTAGAGAGGAGCATATACGGCGGCTTGAGCTTCTCCATATTATACTTTTCGATTTTGTATTTCTTTTGCATCAGATCAATTTTGCAGAGTGTCCAAATCAGCCAGGTGATGATCTTAGGCTGTCTTATAGGGTATTTGGCAGTTTTGTAATGCTTTTTGTTTTTATAATTAACGTCCTTGTTCATAATCGAGCACCTAAACATTAAATAAAATCATAACATATTATAACATATTTAGAAAAAAAGACAATCATTTTTTCAGACTTTATCGATAAAAGTTGAAAATCAATGATTAAAGTGCTATTATTAAAACATAGATTATTTAGAAGGCAGTGATTTTATGTGGTGGATCTTAGGCGCAGTGACGCTGTTAGTGTTTTTATCGTTGCTTACTGCGTTTATATGCTTTATGAGGATTTTTTATCTCGGCAAGGCAAAGCTCTGTGAGGAGGAATTTCCGCTGCCCAGAGGAAAAGCCTATGAGCCGTACTATGATGAGATGGTCTGCTGGATTAAGGAAGTC